>JANRMG010000160.1:0-23682 GCA_033761855.1 Candidatus Caenarcanales bacterium | reverse complement strand
CCCTAAAAAGCATGTTCCAATCAGTGAAGAGGATTTAGCCGCACTAAAAAAGATTTTCGAAAAATCTGACGATCCTGAACATAATGAATCCCTTGCAGCTTTCTTAAAAGATTTTCCAAGTGAAGATTAAAGTTACAGTCTATTAAGTAATTTTACTTAGATCTTTTTTCACTTCGAATCCATTCAACTTAAGCTGTTCCTCAACCTCAGCTAGATCTTGGTCACGATCAATAAACAAAATTCCGTCCAAATGGTCGATCTCGTGCTGGAGGCATCTGGAAAGTAAGTCCCCGTCAGCTTCTATACTTTGTTTTTTATTTTCCAAATCAACAAAGTTTACTTTTACTTTCCTGAAACGCTTTACTTTTGTGAGCAGCACTCCCTCTTTTTTGATGGTACTTCCTTTAAAACTTAAGCAGCCCTCTTCGCTTTCAATCTCTCCTTCAGTGTATACAATCTTTGGATTTATTAAAATCAAAGGATTTACTTCATCAGTAGGCCAATTAATATCAATTACAATGATGCGCTTGTTTACACCCACTTGTGGCGCGGCAAGGCCGACGCCATGACTTCCATACATTGTCTCAAGCATATCTTTTATAAAGCGTCTAAAGTCTTTGCTTTTCAGCTCTTTTTTATTCACCTCCACAGAAGGCTTTCTAAGAACTTCATCACCAAATTGTTTAACTTCTAAAATCATAGAATTTATAAAAACACTTTAAAAAATCCACTCTAATGTTGAGATATAAAAAGTTTAACAGACAAATTTGGTTACGTTCAAAAGCAAGAAGACAGCTTTGGAGGAAACTATGCAGCCTTCTTAGCAGAAGAGATAGATTCAACAAGCCTGCCTAATTCTTGCTTAAGTATAGTCTTATCCTCGTCAGACATTGCCTTTCCTTCGTTCAAGCTCTTGTAAAGGTCCGGAACAATAGCTCTAATTTCAGCCAACCATCTCTTTTTGAAAATTTCAACTTCTTTCTTATCAAGATTATCGATGAGGCCATGGATTCCAGAGTAAAGCAAGGTCACCTGAGCAGCCAACTCAAGTGGCGAGTTCTCCGGCTGAGTAAGCAACCAGGTTAATCTCTCTCCACGAATCAACTGGAGCTGAGCAGAACGATCAAGATCTGAAGCAAATTGGGCGAAGCCTTTGAGTTCGCGATATTGGGCAAGATCTAAACGGAGAGGACCAGCTACTTGCTTAATAGCTTTAGTCTGAGCAGCGCCACCCACACGGGAAACCGAAATACCAACGTTAATAGCCGGTCTTATTCCTGAGTTGAAGAGGTCGGATTCAAGGAAGATTTGACCGTCAGTGATTGAAATAACGTTGGTTGGAATATAAGCTGAAACGTCTCCTGCCTGGGTTTCAACGATTGGAAGAGCGGTAATAGAACCGGCACCCAATTCATCGGACAGCTTGGAAGCTCTTTCTAGAAGACGAGAGTGGAGATAGAAAACGTCTCCAGGATAAGCTTCACGACCTGGAGGACGACGGAGAAGCAAGCTCATAGAGCGGTAAGCCCAGGCATGCTTGGACAAATCATCATAAACAATTAAAACGTCTTTGCCTTGGTACATAAACTCTTCGCCAATAGCCACACCGCTAAAGGGAGAAATAAACTGCAAAGCAGGAGCATCGGTGGAAGAGGCGATTACAACGGTTGTGTAATCCATTGCGCCTTGCTCTTCGAGCAATTTAACAATCTGGGCTACAGCTCCTTGTCTCTGTCCAATTGCAACGTAAATGCAAATTGGTCTGTCTTTTAAATTCTTTTGATTGAGGATGGTGTCAATCGCAATGGTGGTTTTGCCAGTTTGTCTATCTCCGATGATGAGCTCACGCTGGCCTCTTCCAATTGGGATCATGGCATCAATTGCCATAATTCCAGTTTGCATAGGCTGGTGAACGGATTTACGATCGATGATGCCAGCGGCCTGGTGCTCAACCGGACGAGTTTTGATGGTATGAATTGGGCCTTTATTATCTAATGGTCTGCCAAGAGGATCGACGACACGACCTATGAGAGCATCACCTACCGGAACAGAAGCAATTTTTCCGGTTGTGGTAACTTTGGTTCCCTCTTTGATTTCACGGCCTTCTCCGAAAAGTACGGCTCCAACCAAATCTTCTTCGAGATTTAGAACCATTCCAACAGTATTATGTGGATCGTCAAACTGAATGAGCTCGTTGGCCATAGCGTCTGAGAGGCCATAAATGGTTGCGATACCGTCTCCGACGGAAATAACTGAACCAACGTTTTTCTTGGTTATTTCTTGTCCATAGCTCTGGATTTGCTCTTTGATTATTAAAGAAATTTCTTCAGGTTTGAGTGCCACTTTTAAAGTTTCCTATTGTCAGTGCTGATAAATTTGTACTGCTTGTTTTCCGAAAGAAAATATTAACGCATTTTAGACGAATATCTCTAGGAAAAAAGAAGATTTAGCTTAGTGTCTTTGAGTGAGCTTCATAGTTATGTATAATCAACAAAAATCAAATTGGACAAAACAATGAAAACAAAAAATTTTCTTTGTATTTTTACATTAGTTCTTTCTTTGACTTTTTGCGTAAATACTTCATTACAAGCTAATGAAAACAACACCCCAAAAACAAACTTAACCAAAGAAATTGAAAATAATCTCTCTGGAATGTGTAACTGTGATTATTCAGGAGAATGTGCATTTTGCCAGCTTAATTTACCGGGAGTTTTGTACTTTACTTTAGAAGGAGAACAACATGACAATAGAAAAATAGTAATCAGCAAGAAAAGCCTTTTTCAAAACATAGAAACCGAAATTAATAAATTAAAAACAGCCTATAAAGGTTTAGATACCATTTTATCTTCACCTGATATAACTGCTGAAATTTACAAACAAGAAATTAATAATGTATTTAATGATGCAACTGACTACGCTGCTGAGTATGGAGGCAAAATTCCTTTAAATTCTTTTCCAGAAGTAGATAAAGCCATCGGGATTTATACAATTGACGGTCAGCAAGGTGCTGTAGGCGACATCACAGTTAGAATATATGCAAAAAAATCCGAAAATTATATTTTGTTAAAAGACGCTTTAACTGAGACAAAAAACAGAGATTCGCTTAATAAATATCAAGAAGTCTGTTCCAATGGTAGAAACTGGGAGAATGACTCTCAAAAGATTCAAGAATGTTTTATTCAAAAAATTCAGGCTGACAAACAAATTCAAGCTGAAATTAAAGATATTTCTAATAAACTTATAAGAACATATAAATTGAACGAAATAAAGTGAACCTAATACAACTAAAAAAAATTACCAAAAGTTATTCGCCCACCGAAAAAGCTCTTAAAGAAATTAACCTTGACATTAAACAGGGTGAATTTATTGCATTAATGGGCGAATCCGGGGCCGGAAAGACTTCTTTACTTAATATCCTTGGGCTAATTGATGAGCCGAGCTCCGGCGAATATTTATTTGAAGAAGAATCTGTTGGAAGCTACGATGAACGCAAGCGGACACATTTTAGAAGAAAAAAACTTGGTTTTATTTTCCAGTTTTTTAATTTGCTTCCAGCTCTAAATGTAATGGACAATGTAGCCGTTCCTTTGCATTTAAATGGAGTTAAGCATTTCAAACAAATAGCCAGAGAAAAACTTGCCCAAGTTGGAATTTTAGAACTCAAAGACAGACCGCTCAACACTCTTTCGGGTGGGCAAATGCAGCGGGTCGCAATTGCTAGAGCAATTGCTCACAACCCCAAATTAATTCTTGCGGATGAACCGACGGGAAACCTTGACAGCAAAACCGCCGCCGACATTCTTGAGCTGATGGTGCGCCTCAAGAAAGAAGATAACATTACAATCGTTATGGCAACTCATAGCAAGCTGGCTTCCAAATACGCCAACCGAATACTTAATATCTCGGACGGATTGATTGAGACCGTTTAACTACCTATTTAGATACCACAATTCACCAGAGATATAAGTGGCAAAGGAAACCCATAACAAATAAGGAACAAGCAGTCCAAAAGCCCATTTTGAAATCTTATGGAATTTAATCATGGTAAGAATTATAGATAAAAGCAAAGCTATAATCCCAACAAAACCCCAAAGTGTTGATTTAAGGCCGAAGAACAAAAAAGACCAAATGAAATTAATGAATAACTGAGTGAAAAAAATCGTAAGCGCTCTTTGTTTTTGTTCTGACTTAGAATGATAAATCAGCCAGGCCGAAATCCCCATCAAAGCATAAAGCGAAGTCCAAACTGGACCAAAAATCCAATTGGGTGGTGTAAGTGATGGTTTTTGCAAGTCTGCATACCAACTACCAAGAGAGCTATAAGTGGCCAAACCTCCGATTATACCTACTGCTTCGCAGATGATTATAAAAACAATTAAGGAAATTATTTTCTTTGGAATATTTGTATTTTCATGTTTCATAAGAGAAAAGAGAAAGATTGATCGTTATCAAAATTAAACCTGAAGAAGAAAGTTTTACACAAATCCTATAATAAAAATTATAGTTAATTTACACTCCCTTTGCCTGGACTGAAGCATGAAAAAAAATTACGCTCTTATTATGGCTTTTGCGTTTATATTTAGCGTTATCTTCTCTGGATGCAGTCCCAAATCAAATATAAAATCAAACACAAATCCCCAAACAAATCTAAAAACTAAGATGGAAAAATCCGATAAAAAATTAGCTAAAGCCACCTTTGCTGGGGGCTGCTTTTGGTGTATGGAACCTCCATTCGAAAAACTCAAAGGGGTTCAAGAAGTCATCTCTGGTTATGCTGGAGGCAAAGAAAAAAACCCAACATATGAAGAAGTCTCGCACGGTAAAACAGGACATACTGAAGCAATACAAGTAATTTATGACCCTGCGGTTGTCTCTTACAATGAGTTACTTGAGGTTTTTTGGCAACAGATAGACCCAACCGACAACGGTGGGCAATTTGCAGACAGAGGAAAGCAATACCAAACAGCTATTTTTTATAACAATGTAGACGAGAAGGCTAAAGCCGAGAAATCCAAAGAGGCTCTAAACAAATCGGGAAGGTTCAGCAAACAGATTGTAACGCCGATCCGAGAGTTCACCAGTTTTTATCCAGCTGAAGATTATCATCAGGACTATTATAAAAAAAGTTCTCTCCAATACAAATTCTACCGTCATGGCTCTGGAAGAGACCGCTTCATAGAGCAAAACTGGAAAAAGGAAGAAAGAAAATCTGAAGCTACCACTGAAGAAACCATTGAATCCAGTTCAGGTCACTCTGCGAGCGCAGCTTCGACCGTAGAAGCTAAACCATCACCCGAAGTTTTAAAGAAAAAACTTACACCTCTTCAATACAAAGTAACCCAAGAAGAAGGCACAGAGAAGCCTTTCGACAATGAATATTGGGACAACAAAAAAGAAGGAATTTACGTCGATATAGTTTCGGGTGAGCCTTTGTTTAGTTCTAAAGACAAATACGACTCTGGAACAGGCTGGCCAAGTTTTACCAAACCCATAAAAAAAGAAAACGTAATTGAAAAAGTAGATAACAAACTTTGGTCAACCCGCACCGAAGTACGCAGCAAAAAGGGAGACTCTCATCTGGGGCATGTTTTCCCCGACGGACCAAAGCCAACCGGACAACGTTATTGCATGAACTCAGCCGCTTTGCGTTTTATTCCGAAGGAAAAGCTTGATTCAGAGGGTTATAGCGAATATGTGAAGTTGTTTGAGTAGATTGTCAATTTAGGACTTGTAAAGATTTAATTTTTTAACAAACAAAAGTTTGAGTCTTTGTGATTACAAATTGGTCTATATTTACACTTCTTCAATTTCTCACTCAAAAATAAATGACGTTACAAGTTTATTCTTTAATTGATTCTCAACAAAGAATTCTTCTTTCACATTCACAACAGAAAATACCTCAAATAAAAAAGTATTTTCATTCGCAGAAAGAAACTTATAGATTCAGAGCAGGACTTGAAGTTGAAAGACCTTTAATTCAAAAGACAAATGGCGGACTTATTTATATTCCTGCAGGAGTTAATATAGCAAAAGCTTTAGGGCATGCAACAGAACCTGATGCTCATACTAGCGAATATGCCTCTCCTCCTTTCTTGGATTTGGAAGCTCTTATTCGTAATATTGGTTCTACTTATTTAACTTCCAGGGGTTTTCTTAGAGACAAGGGTATTGATTATGGCGCAGGTAGTACAATCATGCTTCCAGAGCCAATATTTATTAGAACAGATCCAAAAAACCCTTACCATTCTTTTATCGAAAAGTATTTTGGCACAACCGTAAGAACTGCAAGTATCCATATTAATAATAGTGTTATTGGTCTGCCCGTCTCAGAGCGTTTAAATAAACTTACTGAAATAGCAGATTTTTTAAGACTAGAAGCAGCCTTGTATTTGGGACTATCATCAAGTTCTCCTTTTCATGACGGAAAATCTACTGGCTGGCAATCGTTTAGAACAAAATTATTTCCATCTTATCCAAATCCCGAAGGGATTCCCTTCTTCTCTAATCATGCTGAATATATTGATTGGTTCGGCTACTTGCCTAACAAATATTTAAGAGGCTTAAGTTCAGCTTTCTCAAATCTAAGACCCAAAGATGAAACCCATATAAGTAGAACGCTCGAACTTTTTAATGAACAAGGATTTCCTCAAGCTGCACAGAAAGCCGCAAGACTACTATGGACAAGCGCAAGATTAAACGGCCCTCGAAGACCAGATCAAGTTGATCGTGTTGAATTGAGAATTTGTGATCTACCTAATGATTTAACAGTAGCAGTTGCTTTAACTGCTTTGGTTCAATTAAGAACCAATCAATTACTTCAAAATCCTGACATGATAAATATCCCTAGAGGACTTGAAGATCAAAGACAGTTAGCTCAAATCTGCCGAGAGAATGAACTGGCAGTCGCAGAGCATGGATTAGATGCTGAAATCAAATTACCCGCACACAGAGACTTTAAAGACAAAACTACCACTCCTCGTAAATTTTTAGAAGGACTTTTTGGCGATCAAGAAACACAAACTTTGATAAAACAAATGGGTCACCAAAGATGGATACAAAGACTTGAAAGAGTTCTAACTGAAGGCAATGATGCTTCAAGAATGATTACACAATTTGAAGAGTTGATATCTCAAGGAAAATCTGAGATCGAAGCCATTGAGACTGTGTTAAGAACTGCTATGCAAGAAACTGAACAATTCGATAGAAACCTTATTGGATTAAATTAATCTAAATTTTACTTTTGGCTCAAGAAACCAGTGATACAATTCGAGTAAAGTTCGCACATTTATAACTTTGATACAAGTTCGTCATAAGTTAATTTTAAACAGTGCAAAACACTCATTAAATGGACGAGTTCAAGTAAGACCAATCGATAGAAGCCCTCTTGGACGAGAGTTGATTTTCCCAAAAAAGAAAATCCCAAAAAGCAGGTCAAATCTAAGCCTTTTAAAAATATTAAGTAGTCTTGCAATTTCATCAGCTGTTAAACCTTTCTTCAGAACTAACAATAGAATCTCCGAATCTCCTTTAAATGAGCAAGAACCAAAGTTACAAACTGGAGCAAAAAACACCAATGGCCTTTCAGAGACTATCCTTGACAGACTGCAAGACCCAGAGCGCCTTAGACAAGTTTTCACAAATAAGGATTTTTTAAATATTGCTTCTAATTACGCTATAAATCACCAAAGCATTCTCTTTAAGTTATTTTGGGATCCAAATTTTTGGTTTCAACCCGATGAAAAGAAGATAGTCCAATTAGTCAACGAGAGCGGGACAGTTTTTCTTAAAGTCTTTCAACAAATTAAAAGCTTACCTAAAGAATCATTGCCTGAATCCGAATGGCTTCATCGTTTTCATGAAGCAGCTCAATCAGCGCTAGACAACAACCCTTGTGATTTAGCAAAAGAAGAAGCACAAGCAAAACTAAATAGAGCTTTTGGAGGAAGTGTTTTTACTATCGATGGAAAGGAGCATTTAGCAGTTGGAAGTATTGCTGTAACTTACTGGATTAAAGATTCTGATGGAAATCGCTATGTTGCAAAATTCCGAAGGGAAAGCGCAACCAAAGAAAAGATAAATGCACAAAGAGACGTTCTTAAGCTTTTAGCTTCTTTAATAGCCAACGACGAAGCAGAATTAAAATATTTTGAAAAGCTGATAGATGGATACATTGATCCAATCCTAGAAGAGCTTAACTTCTTCAACGAAGCTTTCAATGGTTTTGGGCTTGCAAACTCAGGAAGTAGATACCATACAGTTTTGCCCAAGTATATTGGTTTAGAAAAAAGGCCTAATTACAGAGATCTCGAGAGCATGGAGACCGCAAATATCATTATTTTAGAAGCACTTCCCAGCGATGCAATATTCATTTCCGACATTCTTAAATGGTATGAAGAATTTAAAAGAAACAATCCAACAATATCATCCAATCAATGTTTTGATGCTTTTATGAATAGCAACTCCAAGTTGAGGAATTTGAAAGGAATTCTTAAATCACCACAAGACTTGGGCAATTTATATCTTAAGGCTCTTTCGGAGCAGTGTTTATCTTTAAGAGAGCACCAGTTTTTTCATATCAATCCTCATGGTTCCAATATTGCGGTTTCACCAAGAGGAATTCATTTAATCGATTTTGGAGCTGTTACTCAATGTCATCCTCAAAATGTATCTAATATTGCAACAGGAATTGTTCTGCCCTTACTAACTCAAAATGCCTATGAATTGGCAAGAGTGATTATCGAGAATGCCGTTTACTATCGAGGAAAGTTAAATATCAGCGAAGGTCAAGCAAAAGATTACAAAGTGCTTTTCAAGCAAATGTCCGTCATTCCGTTTCTCCATTCAGCCTCTTACAGCGCATATAAAACATTAAATAATCAATCTAACAAGCAAGAGTTAATTAAAAACCTAGCAGAAGATATTCAAAGGCTAATTTTTTCCTCTCAAACCGCTGCCGCTCTTGATCCAATGGATGCCTGGGACAAAATTCAGGATTTACTTTTAAAGTATCAAATTGTTCCTCTTCCAGAAAATAACGAGTATTTGAAAGGAGTAGCTGAATTTTTAGGTACTCATAATGAAATAGCTAACGTGTTTGGCTATGAAGCAAATTGGATTAGACCTATAGCTCCAGATGCTATTAAAGCAGCATTCACTTCAATAAGAGTTACGCCATTAATGACTCTAAACCGGCTACGGAAAAATGGAATCCATGCAATTATAAATCCAGCAAAGACTTGGAAAACTTTTACCGAGATTTTGAGTAGCTTCTAGCAATATTTAGATAATTGCCTTTGCTTCAACCAATGCTTCAGCAAAAGAATTTGCTTGATCAATTTGGCTAAGAATTTTCTCTAACTCCCTCTCTGGATTTAACCACCAATCGCGAGACCAAACCCTATGAATCTTCCAGCCGTAATTTTCGAGGACTTCTTTGCGGAGCCTGTCTCTGTCTCGGCAAGTCTTGGCTGATTGGTACATTTCAGCGTCACATTCTATTCCCAAAATAAATTTGTTTTCGTCCTGAGGGTCTAAGACAGCCAAGTCCAACTTATATTCAGAGCGACCGACCTGGAGAGAAACTTTAAGTCCTCTTTTGGAAAGTTGCTCAGCTATTTCTTCTTTTAATCCATAAACAGAAGCTGCAATTCGAGATTGTTTTTTTGAAGCCCCCGCCAGAATACCGGTTTCTGCATAGCAAAGATAATCTCGCAAGAAGTTAAGGCCTTTGCTATGGTCCTCTGTGACGTTAAGTTCGTAATGATGGAAAGAAGAAAACAAGACCATTTGCTGCTTGGCACGAGTGACTGCCACATTCAAACGACGGTGTCCAACTTCTTTTTGATTGATTGGGCCAAAGTTTTGGTAAATCTTACCACTCGAATCACGACCGTAGCCTATGCTTAAAAGAATTATGTCTCTCTCGTCCCCTTGGACTGTTTCGAGGTTTTTAATAAAAATGCGCTGGTCACTACTTATGTTTTCAACGAAGAATTCCTCAAGTTCTGGGTTTTGAAGGCGAAGCTTATTTACCTCATCTTCGATACACTCAGTTTGTGCAGCTCCCAAAGCAATTATTCCTATCGATTTGCGCTTTTCTTTTTTCTCTTTTTGTTCTTTAAGAATAGAGACCAAATATTCGGCTACCCTCTTTGCTTCTTGCGGATTGGTCTTTGATTTGCCGCGATCGAAGATACCATCTTCGATGTAGACAAACTTAACCGGTCTGTCAAGAGGCTGGCGTGAAGCAGGAAAAGTAATTAAATCGCCATTGTAAATTTTTTGGTTGGAAGCATGAATTAACTCTTCGTATCTGCTGCGGTAATGCCAGAGTAAGCGCAACGGCTTACGTTGTTTAAGACTTACAGAAGCCAAGTTTAAAATGCTTTCAAACTCTGGATTCTCGTCATCCTCTTCTTCGTTGAATTCATCGAAGCCAATGTTTGAAAATTTACCAAAACTGGTGGGTGGCATCTGTTCAGGATCTCCAGCCACAATTAATTGCTTGCCTCTAAAAATCGAACAAATGGCATCTTCGGGAAAAATTTGTGACGCTTCATCAAAAATTACAGTGTCAAAAATGTTAGGGTTGTCTCCCTGCTCCAATTCAATCAGTTGGCTCACCGAAAGAGGGCTCATCATCCAACAGGGATGAACTTCAAGAACAAGTTTTCTTAAATCTTTTATGATGCGACGGATTGATTTGCGTGGGCGCTTTTGCTGAGAGAGAGTACACAAACTTTTGAGTTGAGCCGGTGGAAGCTTCTTAAGCAAAAAACTATGTTGAATCTTTTGAAAAACTCTTCGGCGATTAATAATCTGGAAGTGCTCTTTATCGAGCTTTTGGAAGCTTTTGATTAAATCGTTATGGTCTTCGCCTTTAAAGTATCTTAGCTTTGGATGTTGCGATTCAAGATGATCTATCAAAAGGGTATAAAATCTTTTTTCGAAAGCCCCCATCATATCTTGCGGAGCAAGCTTTGCTTCAATCGCCAACTCGAAGAAGCCCTTGAGGCCTTCTCTATCAAATTCATCTTCCAACAAACAAAAGTCAATCCAGTTATCCAAAGCGCCTGTTTCGTTTTCTAAAGAATTGAGAAGTTCGATAAAAGACATAATCTCTTTTGACTTCCAATCATAGAAAGAGCAAAATTCATCCAGTTCAATCAACACTCTTTCCGCTTGATTTCTCGCTTCTACAGCTTCCAGATAAGCATCTTTTACTTTTCTGAGTTGCAATTTGTTTTGCAAAACTTCTTGGAATTTAGCATTGATTTGAGAAGAAAACTCGACTAATTGAGACAACCATTCTTTGGCCTCTTCTAAAGCAGCTTCTCCAGAAGCTTTATTTTCACTGTCTGGCTTGTTAGATGAATCGAAGAGTCCTTGCTGCAAGTCTTGATTTACTTTTTCGAAGCGGCTTTTGTGTACTAAAAAGTTTTTGTACATAATCAAGTCTTCTTCGATAGTTGTTAAATCATCGGCCAAATCACCAATTGAACGGCTAGTTGCATAAAAAGACTCTTTTAAAGAACGCTTAAATTCTTCGAATTCATCAGTGCCCAAAAACTCAGCTTCGTTCATTTCTTTGAACTGTTGAACCTGAAGAAGATTATTTTGAATAAATTCCCGAGAAGAACCTTCCAGAGCATAACTTAGAATATGCTTCTTTAAAGTTAGATATTCTTGATTTAAAACTTTGTTGGTAGATAATTTATGGAAATACTCTTTCCAAGACTCTTGACTAACCAAAGTATGAACCAAATCGGGTACCAAAACCAAATGGCTGAGAAAAGCTTCGTGTGTTTCAAAATCCTGTACCGAACGAGGAACCGCAAAGCCCAAGGCTGAAAAAAGCTTATTAAATTTATTACGGCAATTCTCGAAACTACCCTTCAATTGGTTAAACTGCTTCTTTAACTTTTCTTTTTGGGTTAAAGACAAATAACCTTTAATCCTCAAAACCCCTCCCCGGCCCTCCTCTAACAGAGAGGGAGTAGAAAAGCAATTTTGGGTTCCCCCTGTTAGGGGGGCTAGGGGGGTTATTCCAATCTCTTTACGCTGAGAGAGTTTTTGAATCAATCTTGAAGTTTTGTCCCACTTCAAATCGTCGAATTCAAGGATATTCTCAATTGGGAAACTCACATCAGGAAAAGCAGAAAGAGAAGAGGCCTTGGCGTAAGCTAAATAAGGCTTTATTTTAAGCTCACCAAAAGGGCGGTGAAGCAAAGCAGCATATTCATTAAGTTCCTTTTTGCGCTCCTCAAGCTTGCGAAAGTGAACCTCATAATCGTCTTCATCCAGATAATCGGTATCTAATTTCTCAAAACATTCATTGAGACGCTTTATGAAGCCAACTTTGTCTTTTTTGCGGGTATCGTGCAGAACCAAACTAAAACTATCAAGACCGCAGGCTTCCAATCTTTCTTTGACGACATTCAGGGCAGCTTTTTTTTCGCTGACAAACAAAATCTTTTTGCCCTGAGCCAAAAGCTCAGAAATTATATTCGCAATAGTCTGTGATTTACCCGTTCCAGGGGGACCATCAAGAACAAAACTTATTCCTTGTTTGGCAGCATTAATAGCTTCAAGCTGTGAGGAATCAGCATCAAGAACACAAAAGTTTTCTTTTGCCTCCTCTTTGTAGTCAATTTCAGCAGCGCTTAAAAAATCTTTTTGTTCGAAGCTATCCCTCTGGTGGAGCTTGGAGATAATTGGATGCCTAAGCATTTTATGGCCAAAGATTTCCATCTCCTTGAACAGAACGAGCTTTTGGAAGTTAAAGACAGAAATACATTTGCGTTTATTAACACTCCAATTCTCGTAAGAGGCTTGTTTTAAAAACTCTTGGAATTGGTCGAGATATTCATTTAAGCCTTCCAGGCTGACTTTATCTTCTTCCAACTTTTCGGGGATAAAGTCTAGGCTCAGGTTAAAACTTTGCTTAAAAAACATCCTAAGCGCTGGATTAAAAACTATTTCTTCTTCCTCACAAAACGAGAGGCTATACTTGGGCGCCAAGCCGCTACTGCGGTCTATATAAACGGGTAGCAAGAACAAAGGCGAATAATTAACTTTCTCGGAGTACTCTGACCCTTTCCATTCCAAGAAGCCATAAGCCAAATACAAAATGTTGGCACCTAAATCTTGTTTTGCTATTCGGTCTCTGGAACGAAGACGCTCAAGAAGTTTGTTTCTCAAAAATAAAGGATCATTGAGTGATTTATCGACTTGTGACTTATCGATTAATGAGTTATCAGCAAAACTTTTTACACCTTTTATGTAAAGTTCTTTAGAAGCCATTTGTGGCTCTAATTCAGACTCTGAAGCATAGTTATTAGAAAATGTTTCTTGTTCTTCATCACTAAATTCATCATTAGATTCTTCAGCGGTCTCAGCTTCAGAAGAAGAAATTCCCTGAAGCAAAAGGCTTTCCTTTTTTCGATTTTCGCCAGTTGTTTCCGCTTGATTGGAAGTTTCCTCACTTGGAGTTGGGAAATTATCAATATGAGTTTCAACGGTATCTTTATTAAGCTTTATAGCTTTGCAGTCAAGCAAGTGCTCAAGTTGTTCATCACTAAACTTGGTAAGTTCCAAGTGGCTTTTATTTGCAAATTTAAAGTAAAGAAGTGAATTCTTTTTTGAAAAATCGATGAGTTTTTGCTTCCAATGGTCGATCATAAACTAAAGCCTTTGAAAAAATTTGGCACGAAACATTATCTAAAATAAAGACGTTGTTTTTCTTAGTTTAGTTCTTAATTTAAATTAAATTTAGTTTCTTAGGTGTACAAATCAACCATTTGGACGAGTGAAATCTTAACAAGACAAATCTTTACATTGCATTTACAAGCATGTTTATATTTTCTTAACTTTCTGCTTTTCTAAATCTATTTAATGGGAAGAAATCCATTTACATTTAATTTACAAGTTCATCTACCCTTTGCTCTTAGAGCGGCCCACAGCAACTTTACAAACTATAGAACTTATGAAAATGCTCTTCAAAATGTTGATCGTAATAGACCTAAAAATTCTTTGAGACTTAATGTTGGTCAACTACCAGGATCCAAAGTGTTTAAGTGGGGTGCTGCAATAAATCTTGTTGATCAAGTATTTGATTGTTTTTCAGTACCAACTAGTAAAAGAAATGAAATTCTGAGAAGGCTAATTTACTTGTGTATAGCTGACGAAGCATACGACAAAGGAAATCAATTTTATGAAGATATTCAGAGAGAATGGAAACCATCTATAAAATATGGGTTTGAAGAACAATCTGACAGTACAAGAGGACAATTAATAGAAAATAGATTTGATAGTTGTGAGGAAGCAATTTACTCTCCAAAAAACCCTGCAGCAGAAAGATTTTCCGAGATGATAGTCGGATCAATTTTTATTAATATAGCTAGCTGCATAGAAATAAAACCACAAACACTTGAAAACCCTTCTTTTAAAGAGCTTGTTGACTCTATGAACCGTCAGGCACGTTTTCTAGACGATCTTTTAGAAATATTTAACGAATCTTTGAAACTTGGAAAAGCTTCTATTCTTAGCGAAGAAGAGGCAAATACCAATACTGTAATTCACAGAATGGAAGAGAAGTTTAAGCAATTAGCCCAAGAACCCATAAAATGGCCATGGTCTTGGATAAAAGCTCCTATTTTCAGGCGGAAGGCCTCTGTTTTCTGTAATAAGCTACTTAAGGAGGAAATAATCAAAATGGAAGATATTTTAAGAAAACTAACGCCAGATCTAACGTTTAAAGAATTTGAAAAAATCGAAAAACTTTCGAGACTTTTAAACCAATTTTATTATGGTTTTTTAGGGAAAGAGCACCTCCTTGGACCTAAATACAAAGAGGCATTAAAGGCATTAAAAAATTCAAAAACTGCTCAACGTTTCAGAGAACAATAGACCTCTTGCAAAAAAGGGAGAAATAGTGTGAAGTAAGCTCTAGGTAGGGAGTTTAGAAAAATGTCAAAGAATTTGTCAGGGAAGAAGAAGTCGAGGAAAGATAATGCAAAATTCAAAAGGAAATGGGGAGTAACACCAGAAATATTTAATAAAATGGTTTCTGTATTTGCCGAGTGGAAGGGTAAAAATAAAGATTCGAGAGGAAGAAAATCAGAGTTGACAATTCCTCAGAAAGTTGAAGTAACCCTGATGTATTGGCGTGAATACAGAACACAGTTTCATATTGCGGAAAACTATGGAGTGGCTGAATCAACGATTTGCAGAGCGATTCAAGAAGTTGAAAATGCATTGTCGGCTTCCGGGGAATTTAGGGTTATGGATGGGAAGAGGGATTTACTTGATGACAAGGAAGACGAAATAGTGATTGATGTGATGGAATGGGAGATTGAGAGGCCTCAAAAAAACAAAAGAAATATTATTCGGGTAAAAAGAAACGACACACGTTAAACGTAGAATTGGTTCTCAGCAAGAGCGAGAAGAAGATAAAAAGAGTAAGAATTTCAAATGGCAAAGTGCATGATTTTAAAATGTACAAGGAAAAGCCTGTCAGGTTGGGCAAGAACAAAAAGATGATAGCAGACAAAGGTTATCAAGGAATTCAAGACATTCACTCTGAAAGCGAGATTCCAATCAAGAAGAAGAGAAATCAAAAGCCAACAAAAGAAGAGAAACAGTACAACAGAGACCTCTCAAAGAGAAGAATGGCCATTGAACACATAAACCGGAGAGTCAAAATATTTCGCATATTCTCATCCAAATACAGAAACCGTAGAAAACGTAGAAAACGTTTTGGGCTAAGAGTCAATCTCATTGTCTCAATCATCAATATGATGTGATCTCATTTATTTCGCAAGAGGTCTAATATTCTCGATAATATCAGCAATTCTTGCATTTAAATTGATCCGTGCTAAGCTTGAACGGAGATTTATTAATAACCTTATCGAAAATCATAAATTTGATTAATTTAATCGCTGAAGTTGCCTATAAATCTTTAATTTAAATATTTTACGTATATCAAAGAATTGAGAAAAAATGCAGTTTGAAGAAATGAAACTGTCCAAGGACATCTTGGATGCTTTAACTATGATGAAATTCCAAGAAGCTTCCCCCATACAAGCTCAATCCATCCCTCATTTATTAGAAGGAAGAGATTTAGTAGGACAGGCTCAGACAGGTACCGGAAAAACAGCCGCCTTCGGAATTCCGATTATTGAGAAAATAGACCCTAACAATAGAGCTCCTCAAGCACTTATTTTGTGCCCAACTCGCGAATTGGCTTCCCAGATCGCTGAAGAGCTTAAAAGAATTTGTAAATGTAAAAGAGGCATCTTCGTTGTTCCTCTCTACGGCGGACAGAGCATTGGTCTTCAGTTTTCAGCCTTAAGAAAAGGCGCAAACATTATTGTTGCTACTCCAGGTCGTATGATTGACCACTTAAAGCGTGGAAGTGTAAAACTCAACGCAATTAAAATGGTAGTTTTAGACGAAGTTGACGAAATGCTCGATATTGGCTTCAAACAAGCCATCGAAGAGATTCTTTCTAGCGTACCTAAAGAAGGAAGACAAACCGTTTTCTTCTCAGCTACCATCTCGCCAAGAATTAAAGAATTGGCTAACAAATTTTTAGTTGATCCCGTTTTAGTTAAGGCTACTCAAGAAGAAGTATCTTCTCCAAACATAGAGCAGTTCTATTTAAGAGTTAAAGAGAGCATTAAACCAGGCGTTTTAGCCGAAATTATAAACAAGCACAAACTTGGACTCTCGCTTGTATTTTGCAACACCAAGCGCCAGGTTGATGACCTTGTTGAGCATTTAAGAATGGAAGGCTTCTTTGCCAACGGCCTTCATGGAGACATGAGACAGAGCCAACGCGAAAGAGTTATGGATGGCTTTAGAAAAGGCAAAACCCAAATTTTGGTTGCCACCGACGTTGCCGCCCGCGGAATCAACGTTAACAAGATTGAAGCAGTTTTCAACTATGACTTGCCTCAATCAGCTGAATATTATGTTCACCGTATTGGAAGAACAGGAAGAGCCGGCCACGTTGGTAAAGCTTTTACTTTTGTAGTTGGTAGTCAAATGCACAAGCTTAACTTCATTCAAAGATTCACAAAAGGCCAAATCGTTCAAGAAAATACTGCCTTGGATACAGGCTTTAGCCGCGATGATAGAAGAGAATCTTCTTCAAGACCAAGATTTGCAGCTAGAAGCGGTGCAGCTTACTAAGAATCTTTAGTAAATCTATTCTAAAAAAGCCGGATTGTTGAAAGACACTTCGGCTTTTTTTATAAATATTATTAAAGCCTGCAAGTTAAAACCTACCATGTGCAGCAAAAGACAGACTGAATGAAGTAGTATACTGTTCACATTGCCAATGATTTTTGGCTTAAAATTAAAGCAAATTATTATATTTCTGGAGTTTAAATGACCACTTTAAAAAACAATATTGAAGTTCCTTCTTATATAACAAATCAAAAGCTCATAGCCTGGGTTGAAGAAATGGCAGCCCTTTGCAAACCCGATAAGATTTACTGGTGCGACGGTTCCCAAGAGGAAAATGATAAACTTTGCGAAGTATTAGTGCAGGCAGGAACGTTTAAAAGGCTCAACCCAGAAAAACGTCCCAATAGTTTTTTAGCTTGGTCTGACCCATCGGACGTAGCACGGGTTGAAGATAAGACTTTTATCAACAGCTACAAAAAAGAAGACGCAGGTCCAACCAACAATTGGGTTCATCCGACAGAGATGAAAGAAATCCTCAACAAGCTCTATGACGGCTGTATGCAAGGCCGTACAATGTATGTAATTCCTTTCAGCATGGGGCCAGTTGGTTCTGACATTGCCCAAATTGGCGTTGAAATCACTGATTCAGCTTATGTGGTTGTGAATATGCGCATTATGACCCGCATGGGCAAAAGAGTTGTAGATGCTTTGGGTGATGGGAAGTTTGTAAAAGCTCTCCACTCTGTAGGTGCTCCTCTTAAGCCTGGAGACAAAGATGTTTCTTGGCCATGCAATCCAACTGTAAAATATATTTGCCATTTTCCGGAAGAAAAGATGATTATGTCTTACGGCTCTGGATACGGAGGGAACGCTTTGTTGGGTAAAAAATGTTTTGCTCTCCGCATTGCCTCTACCATGGCCCGCGAAGAGGGATGGCTGGCCGAACACATGTTAATTTTAGGAGTAGAATCTCCCGAAAAAGAAAAGACTTATGTGGCGGCCGCCTTTCCATCAGCTTGCGGAAAGACAAACTTTGCCATGTTAATTCCACCTCAAGAAATGGGTGGATGGAAAATTACCACCGTCGGAGATGATATAGCCTGGATTAAACCCGACAGAGAGGGCCATTTAAGAGCCATTAATCCGGAGGCGGGTTTCTTTGGGGTTGCACCGGGGACAAACTACAAAACCAACCCAAATGCCATGGAATCGCTCTCCAAGAACACCATCTTTACCAACGTAGCCTTAACTCCTGACGGAGACGTATGGTGGGAGGGCATGACCAAAGAAATCCCCGATGGATTGATTGACTGGACGGGCAAACCTTATGACAAAAACTCAGGCAAACCGGCTGCGCACGCCAATGCTCGTTTTACCGCTCCGGCCTCGCAGTGTCCTTGTATAGACCCTGCCTGGGAAGATCCCAAGGGCGTTCCGGTGGAAGCTTTTATTTTCGGCGGACGCCGTTCAACGACGGTTCCTTTGGTTTACCAAGCTTTTAACTGGAACTTTGGAGTTTACATGGCAGCCACTATGGGCTCAGAGACAACGGCAGCAGCCTTCGGACAACAAGGGGTTGTAAGGCGCGATCCTTTTGCTATGCTTCCCTTCATCGGTTACCACGCCGCTGATTACTTTAACCACTGGTTGAACTTCGGACGTAACTTGCCAAATCCACCAAGAATCTTTGGGGTTAACTGGTTCCGCAAAGATGCAAATGGCAAGTTTGTCTGGCCAGGCTTTGGCGACAACATGAGAGTGCTTAAGTGGATAGTTGACCGGGTTCACGGAAGATCGGGGGCGATTGAGAGCCCACTCGGATGGGTTCCGCGTTATGAATCGATTGACTGGAAGGGACTTGACTTTAATCGTGAGCAGTTTAATACGGTTATGTCGGTGGATAGCGAGGCCTGGAAGGCCGAGATTGCTTCTCACGAAGATTTATTTATGAAGCTTTACAACAAGCTACCCAAAGAGTTCATCTGGATGAGAGAGTTGATTACATCTGCTCTTTGGAGATCGCCAGAGAAGTGGGAGATGGCTGCGGAGAGAGATTAGTTAGTATTTAAAATTACAATTCTGGGGTTTAAGCGGGGATCGACGGTGGTTGGTTCTCGCTTTTTTTGTTTGAGGATTTCCCCGAACAAATAGTCTATTTTTAGTCTATAATAATATTAGAATCTAAATTTAGACTATTATGTCATTATTAACGGAAAAGAAAAAAACAAACTTTGATGATGAAAAGCTTTCAAAAGCAGGATTAAAAGCTTTCTTTGAAATTGCAAAATTATGGAAGCTTTCCACAGAAGAACAACTATTGCTTTTAGGAATGAGAGAGAGCGAACGCTCAACTCTTTTTAATTGGAAAAGAGAGCCCAAAAAGCTCCCCAAAGACACACTGGAACGCATTTCTTACATACTTGGAATTTACAAGTCGCTACAAATTTTATTTCCTGATGAAGAACTGGCAGATTCTTGGATAAAAAAATCTAACAGCGCTGAGTTATTTCAAGGGCAATCGGCTCTAGATATCATGAAAAGAGGCAGTGTTTCCGATTTATTTATTGTAAGACAATACCTTGATGCACAGAGAGGTGGCTGGTGTTGAGGACTGCTAATGTTGATTGGCAACCTTGTTATCGAATTATACCGAGTCGATATCCACCTATCTCAATTTATGAAAGAGTTTCCGTTTCTGATGAATTTGAATTACTTGTGGCTCTGGAAAGTCAAACTAATCCAAGACTAAAAAACGAAATAAACACTATTTATTCAAATCCATCATATGGACAAGGTGTTGGATACGTAATGGCAGCTTTTACACATTTAAATCCAGAAGGAAGCCGATTTTCTGATGGAAATTACGGAGTTTACTACACAGCTAAAAATGAGAAAACAGCCATTGAAGAAACAAAATACCATAGAGAAAAATTTTATAGAGCAACAAATAACCCTAAAAAATTAAGTATAGAAATGAGAGTTCTTATTGCCGATTTAAAGGGAGATCTCGAAGATCTGAGGATTTTATTTCCCGAAAACATTTTTGCTCCAGACGATTATTCTAATTCTCAAAAATATGCAAAAGATTTAAAAACCAATGGTTCGAATGGAATTTTGTATTTAAGCGTCAGACACCTAAACAACGAAGCTGCTGCAGTTTTTAATCCTAGTCTTTTATCAAATTGCCGTACAGAAAAGCATTTAGTTTACGAATGGAATGGCAAGAGAATCCATACAATTTACGAAAAGAAAATTTATTTTTAGATCTTTAATTTAAAACGAAATCTAATCCCCCACACCCACCATTGAAAGCTAAAGAATAAAGAGTGTGGCGCCCCCTTTAATAAAGGGGGCCGAGAAACCATCGATGATCTTGAGGATTGGTTGCGTTCAAGGGGGGATTATTTCCTCGCTTCTATTCTAAAATCATAAACATGAAACGCTTCATTTCATTTAATCCCAAACTCAAAGATAGAGCCAGAGAGTTAAGAAAAAACTCTACAGAAGCTGAAAGCAAGATTTGGAAGGATTTCCTTCGCAGCTTTCCTTTGCCGGTTTATAGACAAAAACCAATTGACAACTTCATCGTTGACTTTTACGTTCCAAAGATTAAACTAGTTATAGAAATCGATGGTGAAACTCATTTTGAAGACAATGCAATTGAATACGACCGCCAGAGAACCGCTATTCTAGAGGGCTATGGGTTAAAGGTTTTAAGGTTTACTAACAAAGAAGTTTATGAAAATTTTGAGAGTTTCTGTGAAGTGATTATGGAGTGTGTAATCCCCCCACACCCACCATTAGAAGCTAAAGAACAAAGAGGGAGGCGCCCCCTTTGTTAAAGGGGGCCGAGAAACCATCGGTGATTCCACGGATTGGTTATGATCGAGGGGGATTACTCTTCACAACCACAATTCACTTAAAAAACCCGAAGCTCTTCTCAGCTCTATCTTTCCTTCTTTTCGTTCTTGCCTCAAATTCTTCACGAGCTGCACCCCCTTCAAATCATACTTTTCACTAAAGTAACGCAAATTCTTGCTAATCTCTTTGTCAGAAAGCTTGACCTCTACGATTAGATGAACCTTATCAAAATCTGTTATACAAAAATCGACCTCTTTGTCATCTTTGGTTTTTAGATAATTTAAATTCAACTTACTTCCCTCGTAATCGCTCTTGCCCCATACATGCTTAAGTAAAGAGACAGCCACCAAATTCTCAAACTTTATTCCATCGTCACCAATCACCATTCCATTATCGTAAAAGTAGATCTTAGGCTCTTTGAGAAGTGAGCGAGCAATATTTTTGGAATAAGGAGTAACTCTAAAGACCACAAACAAACCTTCCAAAATTCCAATATATTTTTTTACTGTCGTCGGGGAAACCGCCAAATCCTCAGCCAAAGCCAAGTAAGACACGGGCGAACCAACTCGCCTTCTGAGCAATTCCACAAGGGTGCTCATAGTCTTCAAATCATGCAGCATTTCAAAGTCCAAAACATCATGCCTTATCAGTCCATCGACATATTGATTCCTCCAACGCGCCGAATCATTCAGTTCACTAGCTAAAAATGGCTCTGGGAAACCACCCCGCTCAAGTAATTGTTCAAGCAATTCTTCTGTATCACTCTCATACTCACTATCCAAGAGCTCTTTTAAAGAAAAAGGCAGCAAACGATGTACAAAAAATCTACCCGCCAAAGAATCCCCAAATTGCCTAAAAGTATCTAGCCTGGCGCTTCCTGTTACAAGGATTTTTTGCTCTGGTGGCTTCGTATCAAAGACTCCTTTTAAATAGTTTTTCCACCCCTTCATCTTGTGAAGCTCATCAAAGATCAACAATGCAGTTGAATCAATCCAAGCCTGCTGCGAGATTATCTTACGATCTTCGATCTGGTCGTAGTTTAAGTAAACATTTTTTTTATAATCTTTGGCTATTTGCTTTGCAAGCCAAGTTTTGCCAACTTGCCTCGGTCCAACTAAAAAAACCAGTTTTTTATTTAAGTCTTTTTGTATTAATTCTTGCTGCAAACGTTTCATATCGACTATTTTCCACGCAAATGCGTTTTAGCCTCGACTTTTTCTCATTTTAATGGATCTTAGTCGGGAATACAGTGCAAATTTACAAACATAAACCGCAAAACCCTCTAAACTCAAACTAAGACTCTCAAAATCATCCCTCACCTGAAACCTTTCATGAAAAAGCTTTTTGTCTTACTACTAACTTTAATCTTGCCCTGCCTCTTGGCGAGAGCCAAGCCAAACGCACAATCTACAAACCTCAAAGAAAAAACCATGAACAAAAAAATACTATTTGTCCTCACCAGCCACGATAAAAAGGGCAGCACCGAGCAATCCACCGGCTTCTATCTCTCAGAGGCCACCCACCCTCACAAAGTTTTAACTGATGCTGGTTACCAAGTTGATTTTGTGAGCCCCAAAGGTGGAGAGGCACCAATGGATGGCAAGGACCTCAAAGATCCGATTAATAAAGCCTTCCTCGAAAACAAAACTTACCTTTCCCAAGTACAAAACACCCAAACCCCCGACCAAATCAAGCCCGAAGATTATGCAGCCATTTACTTCGCTGGCGGCCACGGAACCATGTGGGATTTGCCAGACAACACTCAATTGGCTAGTCTCGCCTCTAAGATTTATGAAAACGGTGGGATTGTTGCAGCGGTCTGCCACGGGCCAGCAGGATTGGTAAACATTAAACTTTCCAATGGCGATTATTTAGTAAAAGGCAAAGAAGTTTCGGCCTTTACCAATGAGGAAGAAGAAGCAGTGGGCTTAACCAAAGTTGTTCCTTTCCTTTTAGAGGATAAGCTAAAGGAGCATGGAGCAAGCTTTAGCAAAGCACCTAACTTCCAAAAGCACGTTTTGGTGAGCGAAAGATTGGTGACAGGACAAAATCCGGCTTCTGCTACTGGTGTTGGTGAAGAAATACTTAAGTTATTAAAGTAAACAATAATTCCCCTCTCCCTAGCCCTCTCCCACAAGGGGAGAGGGAACAATTTTAGTAACGTCATTCCGAGCTTGTCTCGGAATCTATTTCTCTCTTTAATTGGAATAAATGAACGGGTTTTTAGATCCTGAGACAAGCTCAGGATGACGTTTTTCAAGGTATTTTGTAGAGTTTATGGTTTTTGTTAGCTTCTCTTAAAGCGAATTTGCTAAATCAAAATCCATGCTACAAATTTTGTACACTTAATTTACCATCAAAATTTACAATAAAAAATGGCAAAACAAATCTTCGTTAATCTTCCGGTCAAGGATCTCGATAAATCCAAAGAGTTTTTCGGTAAATTAGGCTTCACTTTCAATGCTCAGTTCACAGACCAAAACGCTGCTTGCATGGTGATTGCCGAAAATATTTTTGCAATGTTGCTAGTAGAAAAATTCTTTCAAACCTTTACCAAAAAGGAAATCTCAGACGCCAAGAAAAGCACAGAAGTTTTGCTGGCTCTAGACGCAGACAGCCGCGAAGCCGTCG
>JANRMG010000159.1:0-10420 GCA_033761855.1 Candidatus Caenarcanales bacterium | reverse complement strand
TTTAAATCTGGCTTAAAAAGAAAAGCCACAACATTGGCACTTCTCTCAATCTTTTCCTTCCAATCCCTTGGTGTTCTCACAGCCCCGCTACCTACCGATCTCCCTCGCGATTATTCTGTCCAGGCTGGAACGGTTACCTTTGATACAAGCGTTCCAAACACCTTAAATGCTACCTCCTCAACTGCCAAATCCATCGTTAACTTTGGATCTTTAAGCATTGGTAGCGACTCTACCTTTAATATCTTTCAACCCAACTCTCAAAGTGCCTTTCTCGGCCGTGATATTGGTGGAAACCCAACTGAAATCTTCGGTCACTTAAATTCAAACGGAAACGTTTTTCTTATAAACCCAAATGGCATTCTCTTCGGTGCTGGTTCACAAATTAATGTAAACGGTCTACTAGCGTCCACCTTAGATATAAGTAATTCCAATTTTCTCAATGGAAACTATATTTTTAACCGCCTGAATGGACAAGCTCCCGGTTCTGTCATTAATAATGGAACAATCGATTCCAATAACTTTACCGCCTTCCTTGCTGGAGCTGTTGCAAACAGTGGAGACATAACCTCAAAAACCGTTGGATTCGGAGTGGGCGACAAAATAACTCTTTCTCTCGGTAACAACATTTTGACTGAACTAACAGTCAACGAGGCTTTAAAAGAGAAAGCTGCTGGCTTTAATACGGCGATCTCAAACAGCGGAACAATCGATTCCAAGTTCACCGAGTTCGAAGCTTTCGTTTCAAAGTCCCTCTACGATTCAATGGTGAATAACTCGGGAACCATTATTGCTAAAGATTTGGCTAACGGCAATGGAAGCTTTGAACTCGTTACACATTCCTTAGTTTCAGAGACAAATTTAAAGGATGTCGTTAACGACAATGGCACTCCCAATAATACAACCGATGATTTCACCGAACAAGTTTCCAAGACAACTGAAACTAAAATAGTTGACGGAAAGAACTTAAACTCAGGCTCAATCAAAAGCGATTCTTTTGTTGCTTTTACCGGAGAGCTTGAAAACAGCGGTTCAATCATAAACAAAAGCCTCTTTGATTTTTACGGAAGTTTGTTTAACAAAGGCTCAAACAGCTCTATTAAAACCGGAAGCTTTAAATTCATTGGTGATTGGCTTTGGAACCAAGGAACAATAGAAAGTTTAGGCAATATCAATATCATTGCCAACGGCTCTAAAACCGCTTTGGTGGATATTGCCGACGGAAGACACTTTTATTCGGGACCCAATGGAACAATCTTCGTCTATTCCGGGCCCAGCTTTAACTTTTATGGAAATTGGGGCTATTTGCAAATCATGCAAGGAGTCACCACTCCCGGCAAAGAGAACTTAACTTTTTCTCTTCTTAATGACGGCGGCAGTTTGTTGAGCGGAGGCAAAATTGATTTAACCGGAAAAGACATCCGAAATTCGGGAGGACTAATAGAAGCTGCGGGAGACATTAATATTGAAGCAAGCAATAGCTTTGTAAATGAAAGCAAACTCGGCTTCGATTTTATTAACTCTCCTGATCCTGGACCTTGGGGAACACCAAGAGCTGGGAGTGCAGAATATGGCAACTTTAATTTTGTAAGTATTTGGACGGCACCGGGTAATAACGAACGTTCGGACAATGCAGGGGTTTCTTATTATCAAGGCTATTGGGGAGCTCCTCTTGACAACGCTGCTTTTTTAGAAGCCTTTGGCGGGCCTTTATTGTCTGAGCCTTTTCAAAAGACGGTTCTTCTCTTTGGAAGTGAAACCTGGACGGACAAAGTAAATAGTTTAGGTCTAATCTCGGCTGGCAATAATTTAACGATTAACGCTCCCGAACTTGCAAACAAAGCTGGTTTGCTGGAAGCAGCAAACGATATCACAATCACGGGAAAGAACTTTAATAACGAGCAAGCCATCTTTAACAGCACAACCCACTATGCCAATACAACTTCCACTCAAGTGCCATTGTTTGGAAACGGCGCTGATTCTGAGAATAGAAGCATTGTCGATGCCTGGACTCACAATACACCGACTTCAACTTCAAGCACAGTAGAAGCCGGAAACAATTTAAGCATTACGCTCACCGGAAACATGAACAGCAGCGGAGATACTGTTGCTGGCAATAATTTATATATTAAGTCTCAAAACTTAAACATAGGACTTCCTGCGGGTACGGTTACTCCTCCATCCAAGTCCTTGCCGGGACAGATAACTTTATCAGGCTTAAGCGATTCAGAGCTTGGCAGAAGCTTAAGAAGTGAATTGTTTAGAACCGTTGGAAGAAGCCATTATACAAACGAATGGAAATCGGCCAAAGACTCGCTTGATGAACTAAAAGCAAATGCTAAGACAATTTTGGCTGAACACCCAGATTGGCTTTGGGGGAAAGCTCTAAACGATGAACAATTGGCCCAAGTCGACGAACCTTTTCTTTGGTATGTTACCAATGAAGACGGAAGCGGAGAGTACGTCGTCTATTTCCCGCTTGATTATGATGGAATTACCACTGACAGTACTGGAACCGTACTGGCCGAAAATGTCACTTTGGACGTCCAAAACAGATTTCAAAACCGCGGAAAGATAAAAGCTTACGAAGATGTTTATATCGAAGCGGGAAGCATCTTTAACGAAAGACCTGTCGCTAACGTCTACCGAACTATTTCGGGAGATAAGAAATACGGAAATTCGGGATTTCTGACTCTTCAAGATGGAGGGGAGATATCCGGGAAGAATACAACTTTAATTGCCGACGGAGATATCCATAACAAAGGGGGATTGATTGAAGGAGAGAGCAAACTAACAATCACTGCGGGAGGAAATGTTGTCAATGAGGCACAAGTTAGCGAGGGTTTATTAACCTGGGATTCAAAGGAATCTGGGACTTTTTATAGCAAACCCAAAGAATACAATGCGGGCACTTTGGCTTCCGGAGGGGAATTGAACATAACCGCCGAAGAGAAGATTAGCAATATTGCCAGTGACATCGTTGCCAAAGACAACATAAACCTAACGGCTAAAAAGGGAATTGAAAACAAATGGTTGGCTAGTGAGCACTTGACTCTGAGCCAGAAGACAACCAAAAAAGGATTTTTAAGCAAAAAGACAACTTACGAAGAACAATATGGGCACTCTATGCGCGGAGCATCCATTTATTCGGAGGATGGAGACGTAAACATTAAAGTTGGTGAGACTGTTGAGAATCCCGACGGGACAAGTAAATTTGTTGCTGGAGGACGTTTTGACAATATTGCCAGTGATATTGCAACTCCAAATGGAAGCATTAATATAACTGCGGGAGACGTTAAAATCTCTGATGCGACGATACAGAGTACTAATTTATTCAAACAAAAGACAGGTGGTTTTAGCTTTAGCGGAGGGATGCCAAGCGTTGGGAGCAGCAAAACCAAAACCCAATACACTACCACTAGCCAACAGGGAAGCAATTTAGTTGCTGGAGAAGATATTGATATCACCTCCCCCGCCTCCTTGACAGGAGGAGCTCAAAACAGTGGAAATATACGGATAACTGGTTCCAACCTCATAGCCGAAGGGGACATTAATTTAACGGCTGATAATCGGATTGATATTGAAAAGGGCAAGTTCACTGATACGATGAACTCTAAGAGCAGTGGATGGTCTGTTGGGCTTGGTGCGGGGACAATTAACTTTACGGCTTTTAAAGGAAAAGCCAAAGGAAGCTACGATACATTAACTCCAAGTCTGGTTTTAGGGGACAATGTCAACATCGATGCCGGGAAGGCAGCGAAGATTGATACTTCAATCGTTGCGGCAGAAGACAAGATTGCAGTTACTTCTCCTAAATTAGATATTGTTGGGGATTATCAAAGGAATGATTATGAAAGCAAGATGCAATCGGTGGGAGTAACGGTTGCTTTGCCGGGGCCATCGATGGGAGCGGGACTTGCAGCTTCGATTGCGACGCAGGTAGTTAACAATTTAGTTCCCGGAGGAGTTGGAGGAGGAAGTGGTTCTGTTTCAATGAGCTATTCTCAATCCAAATCCTATGACCGGAGCGGGCAGTTTGTTGAGTCGGAACTTAGCGGAAAGAGCATAAGTTTTAATGATAAATCGATTATCGGTTCCGGAGCCAATATTGATGGAGCGATTATTAATGGACAAGAAATAAATCCAAACAACCATCAAGACTATTCAGATTCTGGAAGCAGTTCTTTTGGTTTTGGTGTTGGAACCAATGGAATAAGCGGAAGTGTTGGTAGTGGTGATTTTAGTTTCGGAGCGGGAGTTGGGAAATCTAACTTTGTTTCTTTTGGGTTTGAGGATTATTCGCTCGGGGCTGGAGTATCAGAAAATGGAACAAGCGTTTTTGGATCTGCTCACGGAGTCGGAGTATCTTTTAACAACAATCACGGATCTAATTCAGGATGGTCTGCAGGAGCCAATTATGGAATGTTTGCCGGAGGATTTGGAGTAGAAGCAAATGGATCTAAGAATGCCAGTTTAACGGTTGGCACATGGACTGGCGTTCATGAGTTTGCTTCTAAAGGAAATCCTGTTCCCTCTGAAGAAACCAATCAGAGAGTAGATTCAATCAACAAAGCGAGCGAAAAGATACAAAACTCAGATTTGCCTGAAGAGCAAAAGACAAGTTTAGTAAACAATCTCAACGAAGCTAAAACAATGGAGCTTGTTTATGGAACTGACAATGCTCAAGAGGTTAGCAATGCATATACCAGTGCTGTACTTTATGAAATACATGAAACTGAAACGATAAAAATCGGAGGAACAAGTCTGACTGAGATTGTTCTTGATTTAGGTGAGCTTAATACCTCTACTGGCTCTTTGAATGCAGAGTACAAAGGTACTGGAAAATCAATGTTTGATTCTGGCGGCGGCGGTGCTGGTGGTTTAGGTGGTAGTAGATTCCAGATTGGCAGGGGTAGTGGCAATGGTTTAACTAGTGTTTCGAGGGGTGGTGGTAATTTTTCTTCTAATCAATCTTTAAAAATACATTGGGGTCAACAAGGTAAACACATACCTGGGAACAATAATTACATTCCCGGTAGAAGTACTCTAACAGCCGATCCAGAATATTTAGTAAATGGTATTAATAGGGGTGTTTACCATACAGTTAGAATGAATGAGAGAGGTCAATCTATAGTGGACTTTCAACAGCCCATCGGAGTTCATTCCGGTACAGGACAGTTGACAAAATATGGAACCATACATTCAGGACAAAATGGTATACATATAGTTCCAGCAAATCCAATTCAATATACAAAATGAATTTAAAAATGCAGAGTATTCTATTAGCTTTTCAAAGAAGTCTTCTTGGAGAAATTTATCCAGAAGTTAGAGGAATTTGCTTTTTATACAGTGAAAGTCAGGAAATGATAATAAGATACTATCTTGATAGAGAACCAACTAGTAAGGATTACGAAAGTATTGAAGTTTTAGCTGACAACATTCTATCGGATTTAGAGCCGGGAATAGTTTCCAGTATAAGTTTAGAATGTAATTATTCTGATGCACCAATCAACCAACTTGAACAATTAACCAAGTTTGTTTACATCAGAAGAGAATATCAAGAAGTTTAAAATCAATCAAAATTTAGGTTAGATTTAATGAATTCAACCTCCGAACATTCACCGGTATCAATGACAAAGGAAGCCATTATACAAACGAATGGAAATCGGCAAAAGATTCGCTTGATAATCTAAAAACAACTATCAAGATTATTCTGATTCTGGAAGCAGTTCTTTTGGGTTTGACGATTATTCGATCGGGGCTGGTTTTGGTTTTGGAAGCAATCCTGAGACGGGTTCTTCTGCTAACACTTGGAATCTTTCGGGTTCCGCTCATGGGGTTGGACTTAACCTTGGGATTACTGACATTGCTAATCACGATAATTTAGTAAGTCTTGGTGCTAATTACGGAATGTTCTCGGGTGGAACAAGCTTCCAGGGAGGAGAACTTAAAGACGTTAGCGGTACAGTGGGGTTGTGGAGTGGTTCTAAGACCATTAATCCTGTTGACTGGACTTGTTTTGTAGCTGGTACTCCGGTTACTCTAGCGGATGGTTCTTTTAGGGCTATTGAGACTCTTAAAAAAGGAGACAAAGTACTCAGCTGGAATGAAAAGACCAACAAGAATGAAGAAAGAACTGTATTAAATGCCTTCCAAAAAGAAACAAAACAAATCGTTGAGCTTAAGCTTCAGAACGGTAAGTTTATCGAGGCAACACCCGACCATCCGTTTTATGTTCAAAACAAAGGTTGGGTAGAAGCTGGAAAGTTAAATACCAACGACAAGTTGTTTGATGAACAGCATTTAGAGCTTTCAATCAGTTCAATCACAATCGTTGACCGCTCGGTTCCGGTTTACAACCTTGAGATTGAAGATACACATACTTATTACGCTCATGGAGTACTTGTTCACAACGTTAATTGTTGGGTGCGTACTAAAGATGGAGAGAAAAAACTTGTTACAGATAAAGAATATGCTCAATTAATAAAGGATGGAAAAGATCCTGAGTTCTTAGGTACTGAAAGCGGCAAACCAACAGCAAATAATCCTGATAATCCTATTAATCAGGCTTTCCAAGCTGCACAGAATGGAAAAACTGTCGATTTTAACTATACTCCTGAACAGTTTGTTGAGTTTGTTCAAAGCGAAGATGGTTTTAAGGCTCAGCAAAACAGCCAGTACATGAAGAATCTCATTGCTGATCATTTTAAGGTATTGATTATCGGAACTGCCGCTGGAATTGTTTTCAGTCAAGTTGTTGGGGCTTTTAAAGGAGTTATTAATGGAAATACAGCTAATGAAATAATTTTAAGTAATAAAAATTTAAAGCATATTTCTCGTCACTTGCCAGAATTTCAAGAGCTAGATTCAACATTTACAATTGACGATCTTGTAAATTTAGGTAAGCAAGTTGCAAGTAATCCTAAAAATCTTGTGAATACTCAAGGGGGCAATAGAGCATTTGATCAAACTGTTAAAATTGGAAATCAACAAGTAACAGTTCGATCAGTATTAAATTCACAAAATGGACTCCGAACAGTTCATATAAGGAGATAATAATGCAATTTCAGTGGCAGTTTGATGCTGAGAATGAAATAGACGAAATAGATATTTTAGGAAGTATAAATATTGTTTCTGATGACAATTCATCAAATATTTTACTTAAAGATATATATTTAGATGATTGGCTTTATGCTTTAGTTCAGGGGCTTCAAAAAATTAGATCTTGTGATGATGTTGAACTTGAAATTATATCGGAATCCAAAAGACTTTCTTTTCATAAACAAAACAATCAAATTTCTTTGTTATATGGTGATCAATGTGTAAAAACTTCTATTCTAAATTTAGAAGAAAGTATAAATAAATTAGTAACTCAAATCGATTTATTGTTAAATAAGTTTTCTAATGAGCAAATAGAAAGAAATGTAGTTTTAGTCAATCTTTTTGAAGAACTAAAGAAAATGGACAAAAATTACAAACTATAAATGGGAATTTCATCTTCAACAGAGATTAAGTTTTATGAGTTTCCAGGAAATTTCATAAACGAAGTAATTACTTTGTTAGTATCTCATGGTTGGAAGGTTTCAAGCTATTTAGCTTTAGGACAAGAACCTGGAGATGATATGAAAAGTTTTACCGATTTAAACAGTCTTTTAGAAGAACTAAATAAAAAAGATAAAAGAAAAGAAACTATTTGTTTATATATAAATTATGGAGATAGTCTTATAGGAGGCCATTTGTTTATTTATAGACAAAAAATGGTAATTGATATTGGTTGGTTTAGTGATAGACAAATAATTGAAGAAGCACCAAGATTCAATACTGATTTCAGCTGGTACACTCCAAAATTATTATTACCTTTCTACAAGAGTAAACTTCAAATAACTGGAATAAAGCACGAGGATTGTGATTAGAAACATTCGAGAAAATAAGTGTGCAATTTAATTGGAAGCTTGACTATTACCTCTGATGATTCATCGACCATTTCGGTTCAAGACATATGGGTTCCTACCTTATGTGAGAAACTGGCTTAATAAAAAGGCTTCCCTCACCCAGAGAAGCCAAGATTATCATACCCATTCACTGAAGCCAGAATCAGCTGTTAATCATTCTTAACATAAGAAAATCTTAAACACCTATATCTGTAAACAAAGGCAATAATCTAACCCCCAACCCTTAATCTCTTAACCTGTCAAAAGCAGATTGAATATGTTCATTATTCTGATGGAAGTGCTCTCCACCATAATTAGAGTCTTATGCCCCGATATGCGTTTAACTATTGGTAAATCAATCCCTGCCTGTACTAAATTAGTGTCTTACCACTTGCGTTGGATCTAAATCCGCAGCAGAAACAAATCTGGCAAATGGCTTCCAGATTTGTTTCAGATAACTAGTACATGATTTTGGCGATGGAAACAAAAACTCACTTTTGTGCCAACTTGTGTATTCTCTCAAGAAATCAACTAGTTCAATAACAATTGGTTGCTCTCTGGCCTCCTGCCTTTGCTTTCATTTTTACCTTATAAATTCAAAAGCCTGTTCGCCGCGGGTAATATCTTCTGATTCATTTTCAACTCAACTACTCTATGAACTCTTTATCCGTACGCCATCATGCAAACTGAAAAGCAACCATCTTCGTTTATTAAGCAAGTAAAGATAATGTCCTGTTCTTGAAGCTTACAAAACGGACTCTCTGAGCCGGTAAGCCAATGAAGAACCTTTGTTAATCAAAAAGTCTAGTACTTTTACAAGACCATCTTTTATTTGTCTATTGCTTTTGACTTCATTATGTCTTGTTGAAACAAAATTTCTTACAAGATTTTCTAAGTAAAATGTCGTATCAGTTTCTAGGTTGTTAGAAAGGTATTCAGAATACTTATCTAATATAGAACAAATCCAAAAAATACCTTCTTTTTGAAATTGGTATGCAACACCGTTAAGAATTTTAGAAAAGGAATATAAAACTGCTGGATGAGGTCCCATATCTTTAGAGACTCTTCTAAAGAAAAGGCTCTGTCTATCTGTTAATGAGTGCCACCCTTTAATGCCTTCATTCCATATAGTTTTTGAGAAAAGATAACTACGAATAATATATTTGGAATAATAAGACCTTTTATTATCTTCATTACTAATGGAAACAACTTTGTCATAAAAAGAATTCCAAATAAACCAAAAGTTTTCATACCGATTGAACTTGTCTTGAGCAATTATTAGTTGATTAAAAAATTCAGCAGCATTATCACAACTATTAAAACTTTCTAGAAAGGGTTTAATGTACTCTTTGCATTTATCTGTTGATGAACACAGTGTAATTGCTGAAAATTTCTCAAAAAATCTATACTTAAGCATAGGTTCCAGTTCATCATCTTTTGCTTCTTGCTTCAAATCAGTATTAAATAAATACTTTGCAAATAAAGAAAAAGTCAACTGTGCAAATAGTTCTTGCTCAGTATTGTCTAACTCATTCGGCAAAATTTCTAATGCAGTACACAAAGCTCCTAAAGGTATTTGCTCAAGGTTATTAATTTCATTTGCAGAAAATTGATTATTCAGAATCTGATTTAAATCAGAACCATAGACTTTTTGAAATCTATTAATAACTTGGGCGAATGAAATGTTATATACACCCTGTCGATAAAGTTCTTCAATTAGGCTTATATTCAACTGCTGAAACTTTTTGTGCAGTTCCAGATAGCCTAGAAAGATAGAATTTGCATCTTCTGGACTACTTTCCCAGAGTCTATTATTCATTATTGCTTCAATTGAATAATCACATATCCTTTTATCAAATCCTAGAGGATACTCATTAAATAAGGTAAGTAGCAGAATTAATTTTATTTTAAATTTTTCTTCTGAGAAATGTTTAAGCAAATAAGGAAGTGCATTGATAGCAGCTTCGACTCCATCAGCAATTTGATACTCATAATTTTCTTTAAATAAAGAATCAGTATATTGAAAAATAACATCTTTGCAAAAGCTTTTTTCTTCATCACTAAGAAGGTCTACAAAATCTCTTATTAAAACAGTGCAGGAATAACCGGGTATAGACTCTCTAAACAGGTTAAATTTATCTGATGTATCTTTAAACTTCTCAATAATTTTTTTTGTTTCCTCAATTACCAAATTTGGGTTGTTTTCATATTGTGAATACCGTTCATATTTATCTTGTCTCCCCTCAAAACGAAATCTACTCCAACAAGATAAAGTAGAAATTTCATTTATTATTTCTAATTCTTCTTGTGCTCCTTGGCTTATTTTTTCAATATCACTTTCTAAAGATGGTTTGAATTGAATAAACCTTTGATTATTTTGTTCAATAAGTTCTGGAGTCATTTTTCTCAGATCCATTCTTGCTAAAGCCAATCTCCAAGTTTTATCTTCTTCTGTTTGTATTTCTATGTCGGGTAATTTTCCGTAGTACTGA
>JANRMG010000158.1:0-3121 GCA_033761855.1 Candidatus Caenarcanales bacterium | reverse complement strand
TAATCATTGACTCGCTGAGCGATAGCTTTACTTTTATCAACAGGAATTGCAGCAAGTGTATGGTTCATGTTGATGTAGGTCTGGGCTTTATATGCTTTAGCAATAGTTGGGCCCACGTTCATTAACCCACCGGTTCCTTGCCCACCATTATTATTTAAGCCTGGATATTCAGAGGTCAGGTTGATCCAAGCGCCACTGGTTTTACCAAATTGAATGGTAATGGCCTTGGCTTGCTGTGTGGATAGTGGATTCGCTTCAGTTTTTGCAGTGGCGAGAGCCGCTTTAGAATGAACCGCTTGATAGGGCGCATTGGCTCGGTGTTGAATCGACTGAATCATGATGTTCCTCATTATCTGTGGGTTATGAATGGAGTAACGCAACGGAGATTGATTTAGGGTTCATGCGAGAAGGTTAATTTTCAATCGGTAGCTTTCGCGGGGCGAGAATGGCGGTACCAGTTTTCACTTTAAAGTTGAAGTCTTTTTTATCGGCTTCATAAATGTGTTCAGCCCCAGGCCAAACAATGACATTGTCTTTCACGATGGATTCGTATCGTTTGAGGTCGAGTTGGCACTCCTCAAGATTGGGGTCTTCGGGCTTTTTACTTAGGTTCGAAATTTGTCGGGCGTAAGCAGAAATAGACCCTAGATCATCCCACTGGCCTAAAGGCTTTTTTGAATTAAGGATGGTCTGCCATGTGTTATAATGTTCAAATACTTTATTGCTATCAGTACCTTTAGGTAGGCTCGTTAGAAAATGATATAAGCTATTATTAACTTCGTCTGCACTATGCTCTTTATTTGCATCTTCATCAAGGCGCTGACCATATAAGAATTTTGTATTCCCATTTTTATCTTGAATACGATGACCTTCTTCATATAAATCAGTCGCTCGCTTAATCGCGTAAATTTCCTTGTTATTTTCTTTAATCTTTTGCTCAAGATATTTTTTTCGTTTTAATCTATCAAAATTTACAACAGTAGTACCGTCAATTTCTTGGATTCCTTTGTTATTATAAAAATTGTCATCTGTTAAAGATTTTACTAATTCTTGTTTAATGCTCTCTAGAGACTTATTTTGATTATTTTTTAATTCTTCTTGAATCTGTTGAAGTTTGACCATAACCGGTAAAACTTCTCCACCAAAATCTAGAACTTGAGACCCAGAAAGAGGGTTTTCTTCTGAAAGTTGTATATTGTAATCGTACATTGCCTCTAGAATAGGGTACATTTCAGGACTGAAAATATAGATGGCGGTGTTAATTGTAGGGGGCTTACCACTAAAGTCTTTATTTAAGTATTCGTATGCACTCTTCTCAAAAAATTTCTGAATTTTCCCAGATTCACCGGGATTCTCTGTTAAAACGGAGCCAAAATCAATGCTTCTGTCTTGCCCAACTGTAACCATTGCCAGGGTAATACTGGCATTTTTAGCACGATGGATTTTGAGAAGATCTGCAAATTGGACATTACTAATAAGTGAATCACCAGCTACAACAATGGTATCTTTATTTTTATTAAAAGAAACTGGAATTGAGGTCATTTGTCGCGTATCAGCAGCAATTTCATACGCTGAAGCGTCTGGAGCTTTAATCATTTTAACAAGACCACATGCTGTTCCTGAGCCGTAATTTTCTTGTATCTCTCCAATATTAACAGCGTTTCTACCTGTTGCTAGTAGCTGAGGTCTTAACCCATATAAAACACCGGCTCGGTCATTTTGGAGCCCGGTATGAATAAAGAAATTTTTAAAGCCTAGTTGCTTCGCTAAATCTATGGTGTAGCTTGGCAATGAGTGGTAAATAGGCTGCTTAAGTTTCTTACTTAATTTTTTGTCAATACAGACAGGCCAAGCCGTTTTATTATATGAGCCTGACATAGGCATGGCTCTTTTTGCATCACCAGCAGAAGTAATTAAGAAATTGGCGTCGTTTCCTTTTCGCTTATCCCAAAAACTTAATTTATTCAGTTTGGTTGATTTTACCTTTCCGCCATATATGTCATTAATCTTCCCAACATCCTTAGAATTTATTGTGGAAAGGCTTTCGCCTTCCTTATTGAAGGCTAAAGCATTTCCTGGAGGGATATAGTAGATATGTTCTTGATTTGTATCGCTGGGGGCAATAAAAGACACCGTATGAACATTATCTTTGCCTACAAATAACTCTATAGCCCCATTAATTTGGTTATTTTGATAGCTTGGGAAGTTCTGAATATTAGAAACATTAACCCCATATGCGCCTGTACCAAACCCGGCATAGTAATGTTGCTCATTTTGCGCATTTCCCGGGCGATAGGTATGAACATAGGCTTCTTTCGCTTTTTCTTGAAGATCCTTGTCTGAACTCATGGTCACAATATGAATCGGGGAGTCTATAATTTCTTGAGTGTCTGTATTAGTGGCTTTTGTATTAATAGTCTCGGCCCCTAAACGGGCTTCACGTTCTTTACTGGGGAATTGAACCGTATCGGCAAAAATACCAAACTGTGGAGCAGCCGCTTTATGAGAAGCCCCTTTAGCAAAGGCGTCTTGAGAGCCTTCAACAAGCAGAGAAACTGATGCTTTAGGCAAGTGTTTTTTGGTTTGCGCCAAAGTCAATGACTGCGCCAACAATGGATTTAGAAAGATAGACATACTAGTGAGACCCCGAGGTTATTTAGAATACATCCTTAAGTGTGAAAATTTGACCAGAGAGCAGAGAAAATTAGCTTTTGGGCTAGGTCAAAACGAGTTGTTAAAACTGTTTATAAAATTAAAGTTTAGATTAGATTTGATTAAAGTAACAATAGCTTACGTCCTAAAAAAAACGACGCAATATCTAAATTGCCTCACTTTCTCTAGGGCGTGTAATCAATTAGGCTGTCCAAATGACAACAGAGACTAAAATGAGCATGGCCTGGAAGTTTCGAGCTGTCTTCTCGTAGCGGGTAGCCAGTCGCTTGAGCTTGTTGAAGAAACACTCTACCAGATTTCACTCTTTGTACAACTGTCGGTTAAAATCTCTTTGTTCAACTCGGTTACTTTTGGGCGGAGTGACAGCTTCTGCGCCTCTGAGACGAAGGTATCGTAGCCTTTATTCCCCAGCAATGCCGCAAACTCAAAATCCGTTAAAACGGGAATA
>JANRMG010000157.1:0-9212 GCA_033761855.1 Candidatus Caenarcanales bacterium | reverse complement strand
TTTACACTTCGGGCATATTATTTTTTCTTTTTTCATCACTCTTTTAAAACGGATTTTTCCTTATTGTCTCAAAATTCTTTTAATCTTCTCTCTCTGACCGCTTTTTCGTCTCTTTTGGGTACTCCTTTTCCTGTATTGCCCATATTCTTGATTTTTCTTGCCTTCAACAGGAACCAAAACCTCACATCTTTTTCCATTTATCTTCCGGACATGTAGATCGGCGCTTCCCATGTATATCGTGCAATCTTTTCCTTTTCCAAACTGAATTAATCTGTCATGTTCTAAAAGGTTATCGATCTTACTTAAAATTTTAATTTCTCCTCCGTTGGAATGTGTTACAGGAAGAACCATACTCACTCCTCGTATAATCAAATTTACTTTGCATCCATTCTGCGCTGCCAGCTCAAGAGCCTTTACAACTTCTGGATCGCTTAGTTCATTCATTTTCATGCATATGTAACCATTTGATCCTTTGTCAGCTTCTTGATTAATTAAGTTAATTATTTTTTCTTTTAATCCAAAAGGAGCAACAAGGATTTTATTAAATTCTGGAGCTACTGGTGCATCATTTATACCTCTTATTAAATGGTCTAACAGAGTAGCTACTTCCTCTCCAACTTCTTGATTCGCTGATATCAAGGACATATCAGTATAAAACTTAGCAGTAACGGGATTATAGTTTCCTGTGCTTGCATGAAAGTATCTAGTTAAAATAGGTTCTCTCGTTTGTTCATCAGTTTTTCCTTCATTTCTGTCAACCAGCAAAAGCTTCGCATGAACTTTTCTTTCGGTCAAAGGCACACGAGTATAAACATTAATTCCAGCTTTTCCTAAAATTTTGATAAGACCATAATTTTCGGTTCCATCTCCTCTAGCTCTTGTTTCTAAAAAGACACTAACTCTTTTACCGTTATTTTGAGCTTTAAGAAGAGCACTGATTATTGCATTTTCCGTTTTTTTGCTGTTACCAATTCCTGCCCTGTATAAAACAAGCTTTATACTCTCAACTTTTGGATCTTTAACTGATTGTTCTAAGAAAGCTAACACAGTATCTTTATATGATACGGAAGGATGCCTAAATAAAATACCTTCGTCGCCTAAGCCTTTTAGCGTGTCAAAAATTTTTTCTGGGTTCTTAAATTCTTCTGGAATAATTCCGACTTCTTTAGCTTTTTTTGTTTTCCCTTTTTTTGTTTTCCCTTCCTTTATTTCAAACTTAGGCATTTGAGAGAGGTTAACTGGATGATCAACCGGAAAAATATTTGTTTCTGAAATCCCCAAATTATCTGCGAGTAACTGAATTATCTCTGGATTGGATTGTTGAATTTGAGAGGGTACTTCAAGTTTAAATACTCCACTCTCAGCGAGATAATTCTTCCAGACCCATGATTTTTGTGAAACATTACCTCTCTCAATTAATTCACCTCTGGCAACATCAATAGGATTGGTTTTATCAAAGTCAGTTGTTCTTACGCTCTGAGTAAGAGAAAAAGGAAAGAATGAAATTATCTCCCCTTTTTCTCTTTCTGCAATTTGCTGAGCCAGGGCTTTTTCTAAAACTAATTCAACTGGTACAAAAATTTGTTTTTGTTTTAATTTTTCTCCTCTTGAAGAAATCTTGACTCTTAAAAATCTTGGAAAAGCTTTTTGCTCACCAAATCTGTATTTTGGTAGACGCGCTATTCCATATTTATGTTCGCCACTTTCACTTTGAAATTTAACTAAAGCACATAATCTTTCATTAAAAAAAGCTCTATTTTCTGCTAAGCCTTTGAGATCATCTTGAAATGTTATATCAGTAAGAACAGTTTCGCCATTCTCGGTAAAGGTTCCTATTTTCTTTCTAAGATCTAAAACCAAACTGTAAATTTGATCTTTTGTTAAAGAATTTAAGCTGTCGAGTATTGTGACATTATGCTCTCGAAGCTCCTGTGTCATTTGCTGAAATACCTTACTTTGTCTCTCTAACAATTCCTGCTGAAGGTGTCTTGAAGATTCAGATGTTGCTTGGGGATTATCTTCTAATCTCAACAATCTTTCATAAAATTCTCTGAGTTGACCCATGAAATAACCGACAAAGTCAGCCCTTGGGCTTAGAGGACTTGTCCTAGAAGTAGCACCTGCTTGTACTCGACCTGCATAGCCAAGTACCTCTCCTGCTCTGCAATCATTGGGTATGACTGAACTCTTTGTAGCGATTTTACGATTAAAAATACACCTTCTCTTTAATCCATTAAAACCTGAGGGCGTATTTGGACGACCACTGAAAAAACTAGATATAGTTGTTAAAGAACTATTCATGTATATTTAGAAAAATTTTGGAAAGACAATCTATGCAGCAGTTTCAGTACTGTCTTGAGCGGCTGATGTCAAACCTTTACCAAGTGCTTCAAGAATTGGTAATAAAGATCCGGGAGTACCGAATATTTCTACAGCTTCCCCTCGAATTTTGCCTCTACGTTCGCGAGCCAGAATTCTTACATTTTCAGTTTCATTATTTTCTGTTGCATAAACCTGAGGCTTATGGCCTAATTTAGTTTGAGTTAACACAGTTTGGCTATCTGAACTAATAAAATCTCTAAGACCTGAATCTAATAATTGAACCAGAGTGGGTTGTGATGGTTTCCCATTCTCATTTCTAATCAGTACGGCAGTCTGGGCTTGAGAATCGTCTATTGGACCAGAAGTTACATAGCCAGTTCTCATTTTGTCAAATCGAAGAGGTTGATTTGATCTTATTTGTTGAGCCAATGAAAGAAGTGTTTCGCCTGCTTCAGCAGGATCAAATTTTGTTGTTTTAGTTTCCTTGGCTTTGTGTAAAATTCCACGATGAATTCGAGAAACCTGAAGACTCATATAATTTATGCTCTAGTTAGTTTTAATACGATTAACTTAGCTTAGCCAATAAGTAACGACTATACAATTAAAGCTTTATGAATATTTTATAAAGGAAATATTAACGCTAACATTCAGCTTACATTCAGCCTAACCGGCAAAAGTGTTGACTTCGGAACAGGAGGATCTGCTTTCCATTGTTCTTCTGTTATCGCTCCGGTTAAGGCATGAACACCCAAAACCCCGTGTGAATGCATTGCGTGGATGGTCAGTCCTCTCTGCGCATACTCCAGGATACACTCAAGATTTCTTTTTGAAAACTCTTCCATTGTTTCTCCCATTCTACGAGTCTCCCAAGTTGGAGGATTTGGCTCAAAGCTTCTCATCCAAGACAATCTAAAAATCATTTTTCCAATTTCATAAGTTGATCCTTTTCCTTTATTTTCTTTGGATAATCTATTCCAAAGCTCTTCTCGAATTTGTTGAAAGCCGTCGTCTTTTTTTCTTTTCTTAGCATATTCACTATAAACTTTTTGTTTTGTGAGACCCTGAAAATCACCACTGGATGGAGGATTCAATCTTGCATCGGCTATTATTCTAAACTCAGGGTGCTTTGAATGTCCGTTAAAATGAAGATTATCCCAAAACGAAGAAAGAAGTAATTGTGTTGTTTCACCAGTTCTTACTCTTTCAGAATGAACAAAAAATATTTCCGAAACATCTCTAAAATCAATCCCAACTTCCTGAAATACTCTTTCAGCTTGAGCACCTTCAGCTTGAGTTTCTTTTTTGCCCCTTGGAGAAAGAACCTCATCTTGTCCAAAAGTTGCTCTTTGTGTTTTAGTATGTCCGTGTCTGGTTAATAAAACAAATGGTCCATCCTTTAAATTGGGACTGTAGATTGTGCCTTCTATTCTTCTGTCAGGATGGGCGGGAAACAGTTTCATGTTTGTTTTGGAATTTAATTTCTGAAACGATTTTGAGGTTTTGGAGAAATTTAAAATTTGCATTGAATAAAAAATAATGTATTTAGTGATTTGAATTTTAAACTTAAGCTTCAAATATAAAGAAAAAATTAAGACAGTTTAATTCTTTTTCATTTTTAAAGATTAGGAGTATTTACGATTTTTTTGGTAGGATTCTACACTAACAAACAATCTTTAAAAATGAACAGAATTTTTATTCAACATAGGCACAATAATGTTTATTTTTCTTCAACACAGTTGAAGAGAGATTTTCATAGAAGACTAAAGTTAAATAACGCAATGGTAATACAGAAATCCCCAAATAACTTATCCTTGCATGAATTCACCGAAATCAGGAATAAATGGGGTCATTTTTCAAGAGAGCCTGAGTTAGACAATCCATTAATTGAATTATTTTATGAGCAGCTAAAACATCTTCAAAAGTATCCTAATGAAGTCGACTCTCAATTTTTTGGGCTTCCTGATAAATCTTTAGTAGCGGTATTCAATCCCATAGAAGGAAATCAAATTCAATTAGAATACCTTTTTATCGATCCAAGTTTATTGATTGAACCATCTCTTCATGGAGATATTCCTAAGAAGATAGAAGAATTGTTTCTAGCCGCAAAGTTATCTTTCCTTGGTTTAGAAAAAATTATCTATGATCGCAGCATTAATGAGCCACAAGAATGGTTCCCTAAATTTAAGGCTTTGGATGCTTGCACAACCCATCCTAGAATTCTTATAAATCTCACTCATCCCCTTCAAAACTTAAATCCAACCTAAGTTGCAGGTCTGAATCGAGCTCTTTGATTTTGGCATAAATTTTGTTTTTACCCTCGTAGTATTTCTTTACCACTTGGTCAGCTATCAAAGCCTGCTTAAACTCTTCGTCTTGAGTTCTTATTAAACGTTCTTTTACTTTTTTGCGGATATCAGCGATGGCTTTGCCATTCACTCGTTTGCTTAATTCCCAATTGACGATGGGAGGCGGATATTCAACTTTACCCAAATACTCTTGATTGAGGATTTGCTCCATGGAAAAAACTCTAAGCTCTGGAAGCCAATGATGAATGTATTCTAGCTTTGGATCTTTCTCTTGTAGGTTTTTTGTTGGATTGTAAATCCTGAAGGCTGGATTTATGGGGTTAGTTATGCCAGCCTGCATTTGCCATTGCCAGTTATTAATTGCATAATCGGCATCAATTAAGTTTTGCATAAAATATTGCGCACCATGATGCCAAGAGATATTACAGTTTATGCACAAAAAAGTAGCGCACATGGCACGCATTCTAAAGTTCATCCAGCCTTGTTCTTGCAGTTGGCGCATGCAGGCATCCACCAAGGGATAGCCAGTCCGACCATTGATCCAAGCCTCAAACAAAATTTTCTTCTCGGGTGTTAACTCTTTTGGGTCGTACCAATCATCGAATTCAACGTATTTATTCTTTGTTATTAGCTCTGGGTGAAAGAATAATCTTTGGGTAAAGCTGTCCCGCCAACGGATACGGTCTTGAAAAGCAGCAAGTGAAAGTTGATTTTTGGGATCTTCTGATTGATGCTTAAGTTGGCGAAGTGCTTGCGAAATTTGGCGAGTGGAAACAGTACCAAAATAAATATGCGGCGAGAGATGAGAAGTAGCCCCCAATTGAGTAAGCCAGGGACGTGAAATCTTCCAGTGGTAACCCTTGTAGCGTTCGGTTAAAAAAGAAGTTAAAGTTTTTTGAGCCTGAATTTCACCCCCTTTAAAGAGTGAATTCATTTGCAAAGTTGATTGATGTTTATTTTTTAGCTCACCACAAGTTATAGAACGCAGATTTGTGAAGTCGGTTTTGCAGAAAGAATAGGAAAAATCAGCCGGTTCTGGATGGATACTTTGTTTTTGGTAAGCATAATATTGTTCTCGCCAAGCGTTCATTGTGCTTTCATCGAGAAGCAAAAAATTGTTAGTGCCAACTTTGACTTTTATTTCCATTTCGGCGCAAAGGTTTTCTACTTCTTTGTCAAAGCTGTGGTTGTAGTCGTATTCGGCTTCGCGGTTAAAATGCAAAGTTATGTTTGAAAACTTTGTTTTAAGCTCTTCAAAGAGGATAGTCAGAATATCTAATTTTTTACCCTCAAAAATATGGAGCTTGGAGCCGCGCTTCAAAAGAGCTTCTTCCAGTTCAGCGAGACATTCAAATAAAAAACAATTTCGCTTAGCGCTAAAATCGTTATGACTTAGGTTTTCTGTCTCAAAAATATAAATTGGTAATACCCGAGTTGCTTCATTGAAAGCTTTGTTGACTATTTCATTGTCCAAAAGCCTCAAATCTCTGCGGAACCAAATAATATTTAAATCATTCTCAGGCATAAAGGTGCTCTATAACATTAATCCTAAAGAAGAAATTTTAAATGACTGAGATTATTTTCAAAGTTAATTTGTTTGTAACTATATTTATGGTTGGAGTAATTTGGTTTGTTCAAATTGTTCATTATCCGCTCTTTGCCAAGGTTTCTCCCTCTGTTTTTCCTGAATATTTGGCTTGGCATGCTAGGCTCACAACTTTTGTGGTTGCCCCAATGATGCTGCTTGAACTGCTGACTGGAATTTTTATGCTCCTTCATCAACCTCTTCATCAATTTGGAAGGATAGGCAGGGTCGTAAATATTTTATCTTTTGGATTGATTCTTCTAATTTGGTATTCAACCTTTTTCATTCAGGTACCGCTTCATGATAAATTGCAAGGCTCATGGAATCAAGAAATAGGAGCCAGGTTGGTTTTGACAAATTGGATTAGAACGGTAGCTTGGAGTTTGCGAGGGATTTTGTTGATTTGGGTTCTTTAGTTTGTTAGAAAGTAATCCCCCCTCGAATATAACTAATCTGTGAAATTATAGATGGTTTCTCGGCCCCCTTTAATAAAGGGGGCGCCACTCTCTTTGTTCTTTAGCTTTAAATGGTGGATGTGGGGGATTATAGATTCGACGATGGATTATAACCCTTCATCTCATCAGACTCTTCCAAAAACTTTTTGCTTTGCCTCTTTATTTCTTGTAATTCCTCTGGGGTTTTACGCGCTAAATTACTTAAAGCTATCCCCATGCGGTGGTTGGATTTTAAAACCTCGTATTTTTCGGCGAGGAAGTTCCAATATAAATAATTAAACGGGCAAGCTCCCCCACCGATAGGCTTCTTCACATCATAATGACAAGTCTCGCAATAGTTGCTCATGCGGTTTATATAGTTGCCCGAGCTGATGTAAGGCTTGGTGGCAAACAGTCCGCCATCGCCGAATTGGCTCATTCCAAGAGTGTTGGGAAGTTCAACCCATTCGAGGGCATCTACGTAAACCACTAAATACCACTCGCAGACCTCTTGCGGATTGATTCCGGCCAGCAAACAAAAGTTGCCAATCACCATTAAACGCTGAATGTGGTGAGCATAGGCATGTTCTATAGTTTGCCGAACTGAGTGTTGAAGACAATTCATCTTTGTTTCACCTGTCCACATGAAATCTGGCATGGAGCGAGTGTTTTTAAAGAAATTAAGCTCACGGTATTTTGGCATTTGGCTCTGGTAAATGCAATAAATAAATTCGCGCCAACCGAGGATTTGTCGAATAAAACCTTCTACAGAATTAATTGGAATTTTTGGGTTTTTATAAAAACTCTCTTCGACCTTGCGGATTACCTCCATAGGATGAAGAAATCCAAAGTTCATGCAGTAAGACAAAATTGAATGGTAAAGGTAAAAATCTTTGGTGTGCATGGCGTCTTGGTAATCGCCAAAACTAGTTAAAAAGTGCAGGCAAAACCCTTCAAGCTGCTTTAGAGCTTCTTTGCGGGTAACACAAAAAGAAAAGCCTTCGGAAACTCCATAGTGTTTTGGAAAGTGTTTTTCAACTTCCTTAATTACTTCTTGAGTTGTTTTATCTGGTGCAAGATTGAAAGCAACATTGGCTTTGCCTTTTGGAAGAGTTTTTAAGGGCTTGCGATTTTCTTTGTCATAATTCCATTTTCCACCAAAGGGCTTGTCTTCTTCCATTAAGACCTTATGTTTGCGTCTAAGATGGCGGTAATAATTTTCCATTAGAGGGTGTTTTTTATCTTTTATTTGTTTTTCAATATCTTCAACTTCGCTTATGAATAGATTGTTGGGCAAAATCTCAGTTTTTATTTCAGGAAGGATTTTATGCAAATTCTTCTGCAGAACTTGAAAATCATAATCAGCGGCTTGCATAACCGATAAATTTTTATATTCTTTTTCCTGCTCAAAAACAGTTTGTAAGATTTCCTCAAATGGTTTTCCTCCCAATTCATCGTTGAAGCGCACATATTTTACTTTGTAATTTTTTTCTTTCAATTCTTCGGCAAAGTGGCGCATAGCACTAAACTGAAAGATAAGCTTTTTTTTGTGGTGTAAATGTTCGGAGGCAAAAGCCTTGGACTCGATCAACAAAAACAAATTTTCGATTTTTGCGGCTTTAATTAAATTGCTCTCAGGATGAAGCTGATCACCAAGTATCCAAATAATTTTTTTGGTGATTTTTGGGATAATCTTTTGGGGTGGGGTGGTTTTGGTCACTGATAAGATTGAGATAAACTTTAATTTCTTGTAGATTTCTTATCTGTAATCTCTATGTTAGACGCTTCCATTGCTATTGTTAGGAGCAACTAACAATAATCACATATGAATAAATCTCAGCTAATTAAGCAAGTTGTTCAAATTATATTAAAAAATACTAAACCTGAAAGAATTTATTTATATGGTTCGCAAGCTCAGGGAGAAGCAAGTGAAACCAGCGATATAGACATCGCCTGTGATTCTCCTGATACTGCCTCAGATGGCCAAATAAAAGAAGAAGTTGCCGAATTAGAGACTTTAATAAAAATTGATGTTCAGAATATTAATAGGGGAGATTCCAGGTTCCAAAACAGAGTTAAATCCACCGGCAAGGTTTTGTATAGCGCAGGCAAAAAGCAAAGATTCGAAGATAGTCTTTACAACTTAAAGAATGCTTTTGATCGTTTCTCTGAGATTGTTATACGTAAGCAGAAGATAAAAGAAGCCGGTTATGAAAATATTTATCTTGACCTGGCCATCAAGCGCTTTGAGTTTACTTATGAAATGACCTGGAAAACCATCAAAAGATATTTGGCTTTTGTCGGAATTGAGGCTCTTAGTCCCAGAGCTTGTTTTCAGGAAGCTTTATCTCAAAAATTAATTGATGAAGAGGAAATTTGGCTAGAGATAATTGAGTCCCGCAATCTGAGTTCTCATTTGTATAATAACTAATGGTGCGGATTAAACTAGAGAGAAAGATTAGCAAAAGAGCCAAAGAGTCTAAGCACAAGATTGAAGGCAGCAGAAACATAAGCCAAGGTTGCTTCAAAATACTTCTTGGAACGCTCGGAAAGATGCTTTAAATT
>JANRMG010000156.1:0-19541 GCA_033761855.1 Candidatus Caenarcanales bacterium | reverse complement strand
GTGTTCCCAAACCCAGTAAAATTTAAAGAAATTCAAGAAACACAAATTTTATGTCACAAATTAATTTAAGCAAAATAGCATTAGTCTTTCCCGGACAAGGGTCTCAAGCACTTGGAATGGGACAAGAAATTTGCCAAACTGAACCCGATTCAAAAAATGCTTTTCATATTGTTGCTAACGAATGCGAGTTTGACCTTCCTAAGCTGGCCTGGAATGGCCCAGAAGAAGCGCTTAAAAGAACTTGCCACACTCAGCCCGCTTTGCTCGCAACTTCAGCGGCATGTTTGCAAGCTCTGCGCCGCTATTGGACAGACAACCCTTTGTGTGTTGCTGGACACAGCCTTGGTGAACTCAGCGCTCTTTGGGCAGCAGAAGCTTTAACCTTAAAACAAACCGCTGAACTCACTGTTCTCCGCGGAACGCTAATGGAAGCTTCAGCCGGTGGTTCTATGGCCGCGGTTTTGGGACTGAATGAAGCAGTGGTAAGAGAAGCTTGCGAAGAGGCAGCAGCAGTAGTTGCAAATTACAATACTCCTCAACAACAAGTTGTTTCTGGTTCCAAAGAAGCGGTTGAAAAAGCCTGTGCCAAACTCACCGAATTAAAAGGCAAAGTCATTCCACTGGCAGTCAGCGGTGCTTTTCACTCTCCGCTTGTGGCTGAAGCCAATGCTAGATTCAAAGAGAATTTGCAACAAGTTCAGTTCAAGGATGCTGTTTGTCCTGTTATTCAAAACATTGATGCTAAGGCTTACACCAAAGGCGAAGATTTAAAGCAAAACCTAAGCGAGCAAATGACTTCTTCGGTTCAGTGGGTTAAGTCGGTTCAAACAATGTTGGATCTTGGAGCTGAATGCTTTATTGAAGTTGGCAGCGGAAAAGTTTTGAGTGGCTTAATTAAAAAAATCGACCGAAGTGCCAAGGTTCTTTCGGTAAGCGATGCCAAAACTCTCAATGAAACTTTAGAATCCCTCGGGATTTCGGGGATTTTGAGTCCGGTTGGTTAGAAAATTTTAAAGATTTGAAGACGGTAAAACGTATTAATATTTCATGAGTTAATACGTTTTGAAATTGAAAATTAAAAACATAAATTCTTTTTATTCAAGAAGAACTTCAAAACTATTGTGGAATCTTACAAGGCCTGTAGTTGTTGGATCAGCAGCTTCTATAATCTCATGCACAACCTTTTTAGCAGTTGATAAACAACCGCTTACAGCGGTACCTAACCTTGTTAGACTTGCTTTCAGTACTTTTATTGGTGCATCTGTTCAGTCACTTCTCTCTAGAAGGTTAGAACTTTCGCTATCAAAAATAAATAAAGGTTATGCTAGAGAAACGTTTTACAGAGAATTGTTATTTCTAACTAAGCCAACTTATATTGAAATCCTTCCTTCATTTATATATGGCAAGTTGGATCTAACGCAAACTCCTGTATACACAGTTCCAGAGATTGATAAGGAAAATCCTTATAAAACTGTTCGGGTAATTTCAAAAACTATCAAAGAATACAGAGATTTTTTAAGACACCTTATAAATCTAAAAACACAAGCTAAAGCTTCTCCCAAGGATTTTTTGAGTCAAAAAGAACTTCAAAAATTAAAATCCAGAATCTTTGATTTTAATGGTTATTTAGAAAACCTTTTAAACACTTCTTTGGTTTTACATAAAAAACTGAGCGCCTATCCTGAATCTACAGCCTTAAATGAGTCAGAGCTATGCATCAAACAAATCCGCAAAACAATACAAACATTTTCTCGTCTTCGATTCAAAATATAAAAACAAAAAAGCTGAATTCATCACAATCTGATTCTAATAAAGCTTTTTTAGAAATAAATTCAACTAAACCTTGGCAATAGTAACTTTCTCTTCTTGGCTTTGATACTTGCCTTTGCGCGTTGCATAGCTCACTTCGCAAGGATCGCCTTCAAAAAACAACAGCTGTACAACACCTTCGTTAGCGTAAATCCTACAATCAGCTCCAGAGGAATTGCTAAATTCAAGCGTTAGGTGTCCTTCCCAACCGGCTTCAGCGGGGGTTGTGTTGGCAATAATTCCGCATCTTGCATAAGTGCTTTTACCAATTGCAACACAAGTAACATTTTCCGGCATCTTAAGTTTCTCGACTGCAACGCCCAATCCATAACTGTGAGCTGGCAAAATAAAGTATTTGCTGCCGTTGTTCGGGTCTGTTAATAGTTGTGTATTTTCAAGATTGAGCGGATTAAAATTCTTGGGATCAACCACTGAACCAGGAATATGCCTAAAAATCCAAAACTCTTTTTCGGAAAGACGGATGTCATAACCGTAAGAGCTTAAACCAAAACTTAAAACCGGAGCGTCTCCCTCTATGCGGTTTACAAGCCTATCTTCAAATGGCGCTATTAAAGAGTTTTTAGCAGACATCTCTTTAATCCATTTGTCATTTTTTATCATTGAAAAATTTTTATAAGTTTGTCTTGTTATTTTAGCTTTGTTCATTCACAAATAAAATTAAAATCCACAGATACCTCTTCTCAGCCTCTGAGTCATTCCGCTCATTCAATAACAGTAATGTGGCAAGGAATAATAATTAACTAGTTCTAATTCACTTCTGGACTTAACGACTGCCTTTGGATTAGTCCTCTTTTGATAGCATTGAAAATATATAGTCATTTATTTCATTCGGGTTTTAATAGTTTTTTTAATGAGGTGTTTATGGGTATTTCTTCATTGGGCCGTTCTTTAGGGCCATCAGTTTTTCATTTAAGAAAACAAACAAGCAACGGGAATATTCAGGTTATTCCTGTCGGAGACGATCAGCAGCTTGCTGAGCTAATAGCCGCTGTTCAAAATGGACAAACGTCTTCAGGAGGACAAAGTTCACAACCTCCAACAATTTATTTAATTCAAACTCCTGCACCCCAACAACCGCAAACAATTGTCCAGTCTCGCTCTTCCGAAGGCAGTGCTCCTTGGCCTGTAAGTTTAGTTATGCGGGCAATTGATTTAGCTGCAATATTATTCCTCGCCGGTCTTGCTGGTACTTTTGGGATGAAGTTGTTGAATAATGGTGGTAAATGGTTTAGTGGGTCGCATGATGGAAAGAATCTCTGGGAAACAAAATTCTCGAATTTGCCTCAAGAAGCTAGCGAAAAATTAGAAACCATTTGGAAGGGAGTTTCGGATAAGTATAAGAGTGGTAAAGATAGCAACCAAGAATTAACACTTGGTCATTTTAAAGATGCTCTTGAAGCAATGTTTAAAGAAGGAAAAACGGATGAAGCTTATAAATTATTAGGTCAAATTCACACCTCTTTAGATGGACATTTTAATAAGGTTAGAGAGCTTTTAGGGCAGTTCTTTGGTTTTAAAGAAGAAGGAAATATACATGAACAAGAAATTACCAAACCCAGAACATTAGTAATCCTAGACAATGAATCTGAACAGATTCTTAAAGATAAAGGAATTGCTCTAGAGAAAGAGCTATTTCAAATCAGCGAAGAGAATTCTCCTAAAGCAGAAAAACGCAGATTGAAAACCGATTTAAAAGTTGAAGACCAAATGAAATTTATTAACGCTTTAAGAACTATTCTTCAAACGCCAAGTGCAGAGATTCAATCCATTAAAGGCTATCAGAATATAAGTTTAAGGCTTACCCCTTTTGCTGAATATAGTGATATTGAGACCTTAAAAACATACTTGTCTGATACTGAAAAATCATCATACTCATGGTCTGAGCTTGCTAAGGCTGTTAGTGTTTTTGCAGAAAATTTAATAGAGATAAAGCAAGAGTAAGTTTAACTCACCTAATCTCATCCAAATACTGCTCAAAGCCCTTCTTGCCCAACAAAGCATAAGTATATTTTTTACTCAACTCAACACCCGGCTGATTGAATGGGTCTATCCCATAAAGTTGCCCAGCAATGGCCGTCATAACCTCAAAGGCGTAAAGCAAGTGCGCCATTGATTGCTCGTTAATTTCTGGAAGCTCAATGGTTAAGCTTGGAACGCCGCTTTTGTAAAGGGCTTTCGCTGTTCCTTCTCCTTCGGCGTGGATTAATCGCTTCATAGATTCACCAGCAAGATTCTCGAAACCCTCTACTGGCTCTTTAGGGATAGAGAAATCGTTTTTGAATTTGGAGACTTTGAGAAAGAAAATAATTTTATCTTTGGGCCCTTCAGCGAAAAGCTGAAGCTGAGAATGCTGATCAGTGGCACCGACTGCTTTGATTGGGGTTGGACCAATCTCGGGGGTCTTGCCTAGTGATTCTGCAACCAGTTGCACATACCAGTCAGCGACACGGGCCAAATGGCTGGAATAAGGCATTAAGGGATTAATCTTTAAACCAAGTTTTTGTTCGGCCTGAACCAAAGCCAAAGCTAAAGAGGCCGCGAGATTGTCTTTCTTTGCGTCTTTCGAGGCAAAACCCTTATAGGCTTCTTCAAGACCTTGGCGGAATTTCTCTACTTTAATTCCAGCCAGCGCCAAAGGGAGCATTCCAACCGGCGAGAAAACCGAAAATCTTCCGCCCACCGATGGAGCGACTTCAAAGCTTGTTACTTTTTCACGGTTAACAAAAGCACGCAATGTACCTTTCTCTGGATCGGTGATGGCAATTAGATTCTTTTTCCAGTCATTGCCGAGTTGTTTTTTAAGTGTATCAATCACCCATAAAAAAGCGCTCACTGTCTCGGCTGTTCCGCCAGATTTGGTGATTACACAAAACAAAGTTCTTTTAACATCCAAACTGTTTAAAATTGCCGTACTCCAGTCTGGATCGACGTTGTCAATGAAGTAAAGCTTAAGACCACCTTTTCTTTGTTCTTTGCTTTGCTCATTCCAAAGAGGGTGCAAAAGCGCCTGTGCTAAACATTGAGGACCGAGAGCCGATCCGCCGATTCCCAAAATTACTAAATTCTCGTATGCGCCAGAGGCAATCGCTTCATCAGCATATTTTTGAATACTCTCAAAAACTTGTTTATTCTCGTGAAGTTTAAGCCAGCCGAGCCAATCGCCTTTATCGGAGGATCTTTGATTCATATCCTCTAAGATTTTTTCTATTTTGCCGCTATTTTCTTTTGTTAACTCTTGCAGATCAAAGGTCAAAAGGCTGGAGTCGAGGTTAAGCATAATTCTTAATAAATTTCCTAAATAAATTTTGGTAAAGATTGTTGAGTTTTATTTTCAAGAGGCAAAGCCCCGTCTTCCCTCAATCAATCAAACGATAGATAGTATACTACAATTTTTGATATTAGATTTTTTGAATTAGTTTTTATTTATATTTTATGTTTTCAAACTTAAGCCGCCATCGGCATTTGGTGATGATCATGAAACTTATGTTCTTCAAGATGCTGTTCGATTCCTTTTAAATCATGTTCTGTAAATTTAATGAGCTTTTTGAGGTCTGGAAGAACCTGTTGCAAAACATCTTCACTAGTCAATTCCGTACTGTCAATTTTGCGGATCATCATATGATGTTCCTTCACAAGTTGATCGAACAATTTTTGATAGCGAACTCTCATTTCTTGCATTATTTGGGTCGTTACTCTGGAAGCTTGTGCCACCTCTTCCGAGGGTTCACAATCGAGCCAAATTACTAAATCTGGTTCTGGCCAAATACTCAAATAAGCTTCTGGGTCCCAGCCATCATAAACACAACCACTCATCCAGTAGCGGTTAGTTATTAAAACTCTGTTTTGCTGTAACATGGGCAAAATCTTGTTCTGGACATGTGTTTCACGATCCAATTGGAAATTTTCTTTTGTCCAGGTCTCGATACCATCAACCACATAATAAGGTTCTTTTGTATAAGCCCATTCAATCGGCATAGTTTCTTTCATCAATTGAATAAATTCGTTCTTCCCGCTTCCCTCAATGCCTTCAACCACAATCAACTTGCCTATAAGATTTTCTTCTTTTTTTGCCAGCTTTTCGTCCACGTCAAAGAAGACAAGAACACTCATTATTACACCAACAATTAGCAAAGAAAGTAGAACGAACTCATTCATAATTATAACCTCTCACCCTGTACTTAGAATGCGGCTGTACGAAAAACAAGAACAACTTAAGCTCTCGCTAAAGCTTCTTTAGACGAAGTGTCCTCAATGGACTCTTGATGTTTTTCATGGTTAGCTTTTACATTCTCAATCTCTTTGCTCTTCATTCCCGCGACTTTACTGAATCCATCTTTTCCTAGGAAGACCCCTAAAGCTCTTTCACTGGCTTGAATCATGGGTTTCCTTAAACTAACAACAATAAACTGGGCCAGAGTAGACTGTTTCTTCACCATTTTAGAGAGTCTTTCGGCGTTTAATCCGTCAAGGAACATATCAACCTCGTCAAAGGCGTAGAAAGGAGCGGGGTTATGCCATTGGAGGGCAAAAATAAAGGAAAGTGCTGTTAAGGATTTCTCTCCTCCGCTCATAGATTCCAGCCTTTGCATTTTTTTATTTCTGGGTCTTGCCTGGATTATTAAGCCTCCCTTAAATGGATCTTCCTGGTTTTCCAAAAAGAGTTCTCCCTGCCCGAAAGAGAGTTCCGCAAAGATTTCTTTAAAGTGCTTATTAACGTCGTTGTAGGCTTCGAAGAAAGATTTTAATTTATGCTCCGAATAACTGCTGATTCTGCGCTCAATCTCTTCTTTTTCGGCCACTAATCCCTCGCAGCGGGTTTTAATTTCATTTAAGCGATCAAAGACTTCATTGAACTCATCGATGGCTTTCATGTTTACAGGCTCTAAGGCAGTCATTTTTCTTTCAATTTTATCGAGCTCTTGCCTTACTTGGTCTTGGGTCATGTTTTGTGAATGACGCTTGAGCTCTTCTTCTATATCTTGCTCTTCTAGGTCTTTAATCTCAGAAGACAGCACTTCCTGCCTTAGGGAGGTAAGTCTTTCTTCAAGGTCCAAGAGCTTAGCCTTACGGTCAGCTAGTTCTTGACTAATTCTCTTCAAGCTCTCAGAGGTCTCAGTCTTCTTTTGGGCTAATTGGAGCAGTTCGCTTGAATATTTCTCTTTTTCCTTGTCAAGTAAATCTATCTGCTTCTGGAGCTCAAAGTAAAGCTTTTCGAATTCGTCAACCAGGCGTTTACTTTCAATTAGAGATTTTTCTTGCTGAGCAACTTGTATCTTTAGCTGCTCTATTTGAGCTTGTGCTTGAATAATCTCTTCTTCACCACGAACAATTCCGCCGCGAATCGATTCAATATTTTTGGCAAATTCGGCTTTGGAAGATTCTAAATTGCGAAGATTAACTTCAAGTTTTTTTCTTTCATATTCAAGTTCTTGCGATTGATTGATCAAAGCTTCGAGGCCAGAGTCTCTAACGCGGGCGCCTTCTCTTGCCAGCAAATCGCTTGTCTTTAGAAGCTGTTTTTCAATATCTTTGATCTCAAAACCTGCCTGTCTTATCCTTTGCTCTAGCCTGTCTCTTTCCTGAGCCAAAGAGGTTAAACGAGCTTTGTTAGTTTCAACCAATTGATGAAGATTCTTAACACCCTTACCATCCATTTCTTCATTGGCTCTGCTTCTTGCCCATTCAGCCTTTATTCCGTCAAGCTCTTCTTCAGTCTGAGAGACTTCATTCTTAAGGTCGTTAATTAAATTTTTGAGGATGACAATTCTTTTTTGAACTGACTCCACTTGCCTAGCCAATTCTTCGGCTTTTGCATTATCTTCTTTTCCAAAGTGCAATCCACTCTCACGAGGGTTGCTTCCACCGGTCATGGCGCCGCTTTTTTCCAACAGATCGCCTTTCAGTGTAACCATTCGGTAACGGCCCATATAGCGGCGTCCGGAGGGAATATCTTTTATTACCAAAGTATTTCCAAGCGAGTATCCGAAAGCCGGCAAATAAATATCATCGCAACGCACCAAATCAACTGCCCAGCCAATGATTCCGCTACCCTGTAATTTTGCCTCCGGAGGCAAAGAGTCTTGCGAAGCCGGTCTAAGTTTATTAAGCGGAAGAAAAGTTGCGCGTCCTGCGTTGCGCGAGCGCAAAAACTCAATCAAACGCGCCCCAACCGAATCATCATCAACTACTATTGATTTCAAGCGGCTTCCAGCCGCCACCTCAAGAGCCAAAGTATAATCGGGGGCGACCTTAGCCAATTGAGCTAAAACACCATGGATTCCATTCATTCCAGAGTTTAAAATTAAATCTATTGCTCTGCCCCAATGGTGTTCGTGAGCAACTTCTTTTTTCATTTCAAGCTTTGAGAGCTCATTTTGGTAAGCGTAAAGCTGCCCTGTTCTGTCTTTAAGTTCTTGTTCTGTGTCTGAGAGTTCTTGTTTAAGTTTACGCAGATAAGAAGTGCTATTTGCAATTTTTCCTGAAAGTAGTTCTGATTTTGAATTTTTCGACCTTGATTCCATCTCTTTAAGCTCTCTCAGAGAAGCTTCGAGTTCAGTTCTTAATTTGACAATTTCTTGCTCTGCTCGAGCCAAATTTTGCTCCGACAATGCTTTCTCGGTACTTAATTTGGATTTAGCTTCTTGCAGTTCATTGATCAGTGCCTGGATTTCCAAGACTTTGCCGGCCGAGAGATTATCGTTTTGGCTTTTCTCTAGGATTTTGCTTTGGGTGCTTTGATAATTTGAATTAATCGAATCGAGCTCTTTCTTGATTGAATCCTCTTGTTGAACATATTTACGAACTTCCAAATCTAGCTCGCTAATTTTTTTCTCGCCCATGCGGCTCTCTTTGACTATTCTTTGAGCTTGGTTTTGGTAATCAATAATTTGCTTATTTAAAAATTCAATTCCAGATTCTTCTTTAGCGGCCTTCTCTCGGGCCAAGTCAAGCTTGGACTGAAGATTTCCTCTATCATCTTTGCTAAGTTTATCGAGTTGGAGCTGAATATCTTTAAGCTTTACTTCAACTGAGTCAAAGCTCTCAGTGACATCTCCCAAATGCTCCATCAAGTTTGTTTTCTCTTGGAGCTTGCTTTCAATTTCGGTTTTTACTTGTTGCTGTTTCTGTTCTAGCTCTTGGATTCTGGCTTGGCGAAAAAGACGTTCCAGATAATTTCTTTGTTTTTTAAGTTCAATATACTTTAAAGCTTGGTCTCTTTCTTTCTTTAAAATCTCGAGTCTATCGCTGAACTCAGTCAGCAGAATGGTTTGTTGATCCAAACTCATAGTGGCCTGGCCTATTTCTTGCTTTGCCTCTTCGATCTTGCGGTCAAACTCAGCCACGCCGGCCAATTCATCAATAATTCGTCTTCTTTCTAAAGCCGACATAGAGATGATTCTGGTAACGTCCCCCTGCATAACAACGTTATAAGCATTAGGAGAAATGCTCCTTATCGCTAATTGATCGTGAATCTCGGAGAGAGTTGCTGGTTTGGAATTTATAAAGTAATTACTCTCGTATTGCCCGCTAAGCTTAAGCCTGATCCGGCGAGCTATTTTGAGCTGGGTCTCGGTTTTTTCGTCGTATAAAACAACTTGGACGGTAGTTTCTTTTTTGCCCGACAGATTGTTCATCAAGTCTGTAAGGCGTTCGGCACGCATTGTTTTGTTGGTCGAAAGACCAAAGGCAAAAAGAAGACTGTCAATAATATTAGATTTGCCTGACCCGTTGGGGCCGGAGATAGTCGTGAAGCCGGGGAAGAAAGGAATAAAGGTCTTTTCTCCAAAGGATTTAAAGTTGTCTAGCTCAATTGACTCTATATACACTTTTAATCAATGCCTGGCTCACCCAATCGTTTAGTACTTCCCCTGCATCCTTGACTGGAGGCGCCAAAATACTTCTTTGATTTCCCCATGTTAAGAGGGATTAGGGGGTACTTCCTAAAGTGTCGCGGAAATCAGTGTTTATGTCAAGTTTATCGCTTAATTTCCGAAGATTTGAAGCTCTATCAAAAAGGGATTGTAGGGGAAGTTTAAACCTTCCCCTACTCAAGGAATTCTAAAGAATCCAGTGAATTTCTGTGTGCAGAATTCTGAGACCGCTAACCTCACAATTCACTAGATAGCGGGTTAGGCATGCCTAACCCCTACAGAAAAGGTTCAAATAAAGTTAGCTTATTTATTCCCTTTATAAATTGGAATCGAAAAATAAAAACGGCTGCCGACTCCCAGTTTGCTTTCCACCCAAATGCGCCCTCCGTGAGCCTCAATCAATTGCTTGGTAATCGAAAGGCCGAGACCTGTTCCTTTGATGTTAATGTGGGTTTCACGCTCCACTCGATAAAACTCCTGGAAAAGTCTGGGCAAACTATCTTCCGGTATGCCCAAACCCTGGTCCTCAACACAAACTGTAATTTCATCAGCATTGTATGTTGCATAGATTTTTACATCACCGCCATTGGGTGAATATTTAATGGCGTTAGAAACAAAGTTTTTCATAATCTGTTCAATTTTGCTCTTGTCTCCATTCATGGGTGGGATGTTTGGAGGAGCCTGAACAAGAATATTTACTCCGGAAGCATAGCCTTTAAAAGTGTTTACAATATACTTAAGAACCTCATTAAAATCTAAAGGCTCGGTTTTAAGCTCTACGCGGCCAGATTCAAGTCTTTGCATGTCCAAAAATTCATCCAGCAAATCCTTCATCCTCACCGATTCAGTGTAGATGGTAGAAAGAAATTCTTTAATCTGTTCGGGTTCGAAGTCACCGTTCAATAGAAGCTCTGTGAAGCCCAATAAGCTGCTGAGCGGTGTTCTTAATTCGTGGCTTACCATGCTCATAAGTTTGTTTTTAATCTGAGCCATTTCTTCAGCTTGGCGCTTTAATTGGTCGCTGGCGACTTTACTTGCTTTCCAAGTGGAGCTTTCGTGCTGGAGGGCTTCTTCCTTTGCGCTTAAAAAATGCACTATGCCTTCAAGCTCTTTGTTGGCCGATTGAAGCACTTGAATTTTACGTGACTGCTCATCGACTATGCTTTTAATGGATGTATATTCTTCTATGGATTTGTTTTTAATCTTAATTGCCATCTGAGTCAGCTCTTCCGCATCCTTGCGGTCTTCCGACTTCATGATGTTTAGATAGTCGCACCAGTTGCGGAACTTCTTTTTTAGATAGTCATAACTTGGGTTTTTACCGGAAGAGAAAAGCCCGGTCTGAACGGGACTTCTTTCGCCACCTTCCCATAGAATTCTGTATTCAAAGCCATACTCGCCGGTTTTTTCTACTTCATAACGGCCAACGGCTTGCAAAGAGATTTTTGATAGACCCCAATACATTTTTAAAGCATTATACAAATGTACTTCTTGTTGGTCGTAAGCAATTTCTTTCCAGTGGGGAATAGCTCTAATTGAAGCTGGATAGATAACGTCCATTTCGGTTCCGTTTTCAGCCAGTGATTTAAAGAAAACCCGTGCACCGAACAAGCCGGGTCTTATAACAACGCCTCCCAAGCAATCCAAAAGGTCTATTGGCAGAAATTCTTTTGGTGGAATAAAAGTTACTTTAGCGGTTGCCTCTCGGGTGTGTTCTGGTCCGGCTATACACCGGCATAAATAGGCGAGAGCAAAAGCAAATTCTGACGAATAATTGTTCCATTTACTGAGCAAAAAATCTTCGGTTAAGATTGCTCCGTAAGCGGGCGAAAGAATTTTTTGTAATTCACTAATTAATAAAATCACTGGTGAAATGGCTGTATTAGTAGCGGGATCGATTACAGCGCCTTTGTCTTTTAAAACATTTACGGCGGCACAAACCCATGCTCCATTCACATCGGAGATATCATCTCCGATGACATTGACACCAAAGGGTATTTGGCTCAATGGAGGGATTTTAATTTCTAGGCCAGTATTCACAAATATTTATTAACAAATAGTAATTTGCCTTACAATGGCTCCTAAAGAGGTAAGATGAAGTTTGTAAACAAACAGCGCTTCAACTTTAGACTAAAATGGGAACTAAACTAGCTTCTTTATTCCACATTCCTTCTTTTGCTTGATTTGGCGAGCAAGTTTTTATGCATTAAATAGTCGATTGAGAGTAATTTTGTGAAAAGGTTAGACAGGTTTTTACTCATTCGATATACTTATAGACTGTTTAATAGCTTGCTTGGTAGCTTATTATTAATCTGCTTTAAGAGATCTTTATAGGCTATTTAGTGGATTTAAGTTCCTTGCCTGATTCTTAAAGTGTAAATTGGAGAGGTGCCAGAGTGGTTGAATGGAACGGTCTTGAAAACCGTCGTGCCCGTAAGGGTACCGTGGGTTCGAATCCCACCCTCTCCGAATGTTTTTATCTTTAAGTAAGTTTTTTAATCTAAATAAGAATCTAGCCATATTATTTATGTATTAATGACTTGTGGGTTTTGAAAGGCTCTCAGATGCCAAATTTACAAAAGTATGATTATTTTTTTATGTCTCATTTACTGTTTTTTACAATGGACATAGTTTATGGAAAGAAAACGAGTTTCAGCAAGCTTAAAGTCCTGGAGCTGATTGCAAGAATTCCATATCAAAGCTGGGAGCATAATTTTTTTGTTTGGCTAACTCACCGTTATGGGCAGAAGAAATACGTTGAGCGCGCGTTGGAAGAAATGCAAATGGCCCGCGCAGCGCAAGATAATGAGCAATGGCACCTCTTTATAATCGCTGATTTAATCAACCAGCTCAAAATCAAAGAGAACTTTGCTTTACACGTGGTATTTCCTCAGATTATTGCTTTTACCTATTTTTATATTATTAGTATTGTTCACTTTATAAAACCTGAATGGTCTTATAAGTTAAATGCTGATTTTGAGAACCACGCCGAACATTCTTATAAAGAATTTGTTCAGGAAAACCCTCAATTTAAAGAGCAAAGTTTTACGTCTGAGTACCTTAAATATTATGGTCAAAATTTCTCTAACTTAGCTGAACTTCTCCTTCAGTTCGCTGAAGACGAAAGGCACCATAAAGAAAACAGCCTTGAATTAATCGAAAAACAAAAGCAGAAAAACTTTTAAGTCAATAAATTAATTCTCAGTTTGCATATTTCTCCATGTCCCTCAATTGCTTATTCGTTGGGGTATTTGCAATAATTAAAAAAAGTTTATTGGAAGACTGCCTTGGTTACAAAAAATCCTAAAAGCTCAAAAGCTGCTATCAAAAAGATACAAGAATTTTCTCTAACCGTAAGTGAATATGCAAAACACTTTGGAATTACAGATCAAACTGTTAGAGCAAGGCTAAAAAAGGGAGAACTCCAAGCATCAGAAATTATAAAAAATGGCAGAAAAGTCTTGGCCATAAAAGTTAATGAAGAAATACCATCATTAAAATCCGCTCCCAAAGCTTCAGATATAGAGCAAGAGAAGCAGGGAGACAAAAAGAGTCCAAAGTTAATCAAGGTTGGTTCTCTTAAGCCAGCAAATTTCCAAGATCTTATCCAAGAAAAAGATGATGAAATTAAAAAATTGAAGAGTGAGCTTCGCTCTTCCTATGACCAATCCGAGAAGCTGGATAAAGAAGTAAAACGCCTTAACGAAATCATCAAAAGTAAGAGCGAACTCATCCAGACCCACGAAAAGTCACTCAAAGCCAAAGATCAAGAAATTCAAGGTCTCAAAAATGCTTCAGGCAATTCGCCAAGTGCTCCTAAAGAGCAAAAAGTTGACAGTAAAGTTCAGGCAAAACAATCGGTAAAAATTCCTTTTAATCCTCCAAGCAAGCAAGAGCCTAAAAAAGAAACTGGTTTCTTTGCCAAACTTTTTGGAAAAAAATAAAATTCACAAATCAATACTTGAATTTAAATAATCTCTCTTCAATTTTGTTGAGAGATTATTTTTTTATGCTTATGGAGAAAGAACTTTCTTAGGAGCGCTGCTTCTGCTTAAGTAAAGATTTAAAGTATGTGAAACAGCCACCAAAATACCACCAATTATCATTAAATAAGAGTGGGTCATGTGTTCGCCAGCACCCTCTGTATGAACCAAGTGATGGTCTCCGGAAAAACTATAAACTCCTAAAAGTAGAAATACAAAACCAAAAGAAAAAATTCCTGAAGGCCAAGCCGAACCATGTTGATTGAGACCATGTTTTAAGCTAAACCAAGCAAAAATTGGTGCTAAAAACAAACAAATTAAGTCGATTGATTCCCAGCCTTCGATCATAGAAGTGCTAACTTTGAGAGAAAAGAATATACCTAAAACAATTGGCGTAGCCAAGCAATGAATGCTACAAATCAAGGAACTCCATAAACCTAATTTGTCCATTGCGCTGTCTTTAATGCTGTCTTTTTTTGTATGGCCGCAAGACTTGCCGCAGGAAGACGGTTGAAAGAATGATTTAATAGTTTGTGGGGCGGTTCTCATTAAATTTATTAATAAAGTTTAAAACTAGAAATTAATTTCAAATAAATAGCCAATAAATAGCTAGGAAAAAATTCCTAAAAAAAAATTATACTTTGAAATTATACTTAGACAAGTCTTTAATCTTAGTTGCTTAAAACTATTATATTTTTATTAACCCTAGCTTCTTATGCCAAATCCAGCTTCAGACAATTCTAGAACCTCTCATCAAAAGCGCAAAACCAAAGAAACAGAAATAGAAATTAAGCTCAATCTTGATGTCTTTAATGGCGCAAATATTCAAACGGATTCGCCATTTTTTAGCCATATGTTAGAGCAATTCAGCCGGCACGGATTATTTGGATTAGAAATTCAAGCCAAAGGCGACACCGAAATCGACGATCATCACTTAGTTGAAGACACGGGTATTGTTTTGGGCTTGGCTTTCAAAGAAGCTCTTGGAGAAAGAAAACAAATTGTCCGCTACGGCTCAGCTCGCGTTCCTATGGATGAGACATTGATTGAGGCTGATGTTGATTTAACATCTCGACCCTTTTTGGTCTACGAGCTTGATCCCGGCCGCGAATGGATTGGCAAGTTCGATACCAGTTTGGCGCTTGAGTTTTGGAGAGCCTTTGTAAACAATTGCGGTTTAAATTTGCATATAACTCAGATCCGTGGCGAGAACGCTCACCATATTATCGAAGCTAGCTTTAAGGCTGTAACTTTGGCTTTAAGAAAGGCCTGCGAGATTGACCCGAGACAAAGTAAAGATGCTGTAATTTCGACTAAAGGGCTTTTGTAAGATTTGTTTTGATTAGAAATGTTTTAAATGTTCATAAATAATCTTTTTGATTGACATTGATTAAGCTTTTATCTTTTTGATTTAAGTCTCTTTTTTCATTAAGCCTAATTTTCAGAGCTGTACAAAAATGTTCATTATTTTGCAAGGCTCCTGGCGCTAAAGTTTAAGTAAAAGTAATTATTTTTAGCCTTTTGGTGGGCTTCGGATGGCATTAAGCCGTATTAATATGTTTCGCAAAATTAATTTTATGAGAGTACTTGTTACGGGTTCTAGTGGTTTTATCGGTAGTCGCACTCTTTCTGGGTTGAGTGAAAGAAATATACCCAATCTTTCAATTCTTAGGAAGCCTCCTAAAGATGATAAAGATTCAGTTGCTTTAGATCTTTTAGATTTTCCCAATGGAGCAATTAGTAAAATTGTCGGAGATCAAGAATGTACTCACCTCCTACATATTGCTTCGGCCCTCGATAGGCAGTCACCTGAGAGGTATCAATCGTGGCTTGATACCTCTAAAAGGTTGGTTAAGGAATTTTTTGATGCCGGTGGCACAAGAGCCGTAATTGTAGGAAGTGCCAACGAAGCTCATTCAGACAGCTTGACTCCTAATACAAGAACCCCTGAAAATATTTTTTCTCTTGGAGATTTTCCGTCTTCTACCCTTTATGGACAATACAAACTCGACTTACTTCGTTGGATGGCAGAGAAGCATGATGAATCCACGTGGGCATGGGCTAGACCTTTCCAAGTCTTTGGCCCTAATGAGGTAAATAATAGATTAACTAAAATTGTTATGAACGCTTTTCAAAATGGACAATCTCCAGAATTGAGATCTAATCAACAAATTGTTAGAGATTTTGTTTCCGTAGGTGATGTTGCAAGAGGACTTGCAACGTTAACAGAAGATGACTCTTTAACTGGACAATTTAATTTAGCTACGGGAGTAGAAACCTCCTTTAAAGACTATATTGGTCTTTTGGCAGATGAGTTCAATTTCTCCAGAGATCAAATAAAGCTTCCAGATGCAAAATCACCAGATCCAGCCTACATGGTGGCTGATCCTCAATTAAGATTGTCAGAAGAAACAGACTGGAGGCCGACGGATTTAAAACAAGCCATAAGGGAAACTGTTAGAGAATTCCAACAAAGTCTCGAAAAACAACTTGTTGCTTCGGGATCTCTCTAATATTTAAAAATTTTTTGATTAACTTAACTGGCTTTGAAATATAATTTTTAAACAAAGAAGTACCTACATAAAATTTAAAAATATATGGATTATCCTGCATGGATTATTGGTGGAGTCGGACCCGGTTGGGTTATTGGTCTGGTTGCGACTTTTCACGTTTTAATTTCCCACTTTGCTGTTGGTGGCGGTATCTTCTTGCCTTTTACAGAGGCTTGGGCCCGCAAAAACAACCGCGATGATGTTTTAGGGTTTTTAAAGAAATTTACCAAATTCTTTTTAATCCTTACTAATGTCTTCGGAGCAATCTCTGGAGTGGGTATCTGGTGGACTATTGGTTTGATAAGTCCTCAAGCGACAGCTTCCCTCATTCGTCTCTTTGCTTTTGTCTGGGGCGCTGAATGGATGGTCTTTTTGGTTGAAGTCCTTGCTTTAGTTTTTTATTATTATGGCTGGGAAAAAATGAAACCGCAAACCCACCAAACGGTCGGCTGGATCTATGCAATAACTGCTTGGTTAAGTCTTTTTACTATTAATGGTATTTTAACTTTTATGTTAACCCCCGGAGGATGGGTGACCTCGGGGAATTTATTTGAAGGATATTTCAATCAGGGCTTTTGGCCAGCTTTAGTAGTTAGAACCTTAGTTTGTATTGCCCTCGCTGGGATTTACGCTACCTTTGTGGTTAGCCGTATGGAACCTGGCAGCAGACTCAGGAAAGAAATGCTCGCTTATACAAGTACTTGGTTAGTTCCCACTTATGTGCTTTTGGGTGCTTCTTTAATTTGGTACTTTAGTGTTCTCCCCGCTCCAATTCTTGAGACTCTCTTGTCTGGGGTTGCCGGTGGTGTTGGTACAGCCGCCCAAGGTAATTTAATGATGGTAAGCCGCATTGCTCTTTTGTGTTTAGTAGCGGTAGTAACCACTGGTTTGGCCTTTTTTGTTAGTGCTTATCTTAACCCTCGTGAATTCACCATTCGCAAATCAGCTCTCATGCTTGCAAGTATGGCCATCTTTGTTGTTAGCTTTGAATATACCAGAGAGGTAATCCGTAAGCCCTATGTTGTAAGAAACTTTATGTTTTCTAATGGAGTGCCTTTAAAAGCCACTGTCCAAAAGCCTCTTACACGTAGCTTTACTGAAGAAATGCGTTTCAAGCCCAAAGACTCCTCTCTAGGAGAGCAGATGTTTGTCGGACAATGTATGGCTTGTCACACAATGGAAGGTTATCGCTCTTTAACTAAGCGTTTAAACGGAATGGATGCTGAGACCATTCACACCTCTATTCTCAAAGAGATGCAAAAACCTGCCAAAGAGAATCGTTACCATAAAATAATGCCTCCGGTAATAGGCACTGAAGAAGAGCTCAAAGCACTTTCTGTCTATCTTTATGACTCTATTCAGGAAATCCAAAAACGTAAAGGCTCAAATGGCGCTGCTCATGCGGCAGAAGTTAAGCACTAGAGCTCTCTTATTAATTGTCGTTTAAAAAGCACTGATAAATTTAATTTGTTAGTGCTTTTTGCTAATTAAGATGTTACTGAAAGCAAAATGTTAGCTATCTGTTAGATGGCCATAAAGCTCTTTTCATTAAAATTACTTTTTTAATAGAATTAAATTATTAAAACTTCGATTTATCAACTTGAGAAGAACGAGTTGTAATAGCTTCTAAGCTCTCGTCATCTTCGTCGTTTACTAAGTTAGATTGCCTAACTAGCACATCTAAGAGCGAAAGAATAGAATCAAGTTTTGCATTCATTAGCTTTATCGAATCAAGAATGTCTTTCATGGATGAGAAATATTAAACTTTATTTTTTATAGTCAGCATAAATTTTTACTATGAATTTTCAATTTATTGAAGTTTCGTAATACTTTTATAATTTTTTGTACTAGAAAAAGAATATTTTTAATTAGCTTTGTTGATTTCTCTCTTTTCAAGAGGCTATAAACACTGAATTGTCTATTTTAAGATTTTTCTAATACTTCGCTTAATATAATTTAGAGATTCTTAAAAATGAAATTCAAAAAACTTTTTCCTAAATTATTTTTCTCACAAATTTCTCTATTGCCTTATCTATACTCTAACTACAATAAATCAATATATTATGCAAATATAAATTATAAATTAACTTATTAAAATCTTGAAAATATCATTGACTTTTTCCAAGTAATTGAATATCATCTACTAGGCTGAAATATTAATTGACGAGTGCCGGTTGCGGCGCCTTCAAATCTCAGGCATTGAAAACTGAAAGCTGCGTATAAAGTTAGTGAAGTATGAATCATTTATTGATTCGACATTAAGATCCTAGTCCGATCTTAAAATTTAGAAATACTCATCAACATAAGTTTTATAAGCTACTAAGAGCGCATAGTGGATACCTTGGCATCAATAGCCGATGAAGGACGTAAAAAGCTGCGATAAGCTGCGGGGAGCTGCTAATAAGTGTCGATCCGCAGATGTCCGAATGAGGAAACTCAATTGAGGTAATGCTCAATTATCTTATGCCCAATTCATAAGCATAAGAAGGGAACCCGGTGAATTGAAACATCTTAGTAACCGGAGGAAAAGAAATCGAATGAGATTCCGTTAGTAGCGGCGAGCGAACGCGGAAGAGCCCAAACCTCAGACTTGTTCTGGGGGGTTGTAGGACCGTAATATGGCAGTAAAAAGCTTAGTCGAATAAACTGGAAAGTTTAACCAAAGAAGGTGATAGTCCTGTAGACAAAAAGTTTTTTACGCTTAGCGGCACCTGAGTAGCACGGGGCACGTGAAATCCTGTGTGAAGCTGCGGGAACCATCCCGTAAGGCTAAATACTATTGATGACCGATAGCGAACTAGTACAGTGATGGAAAGGTGAAAAGAACCCCGGGAGGGGAGTGAAATAGAACATGAAACTGTGTGCTTACAAACTGTCATAGCCCTATGCTTTGCATGGGTGATGGCGTTCCTGTTGAAGAATGAGCCGGCGAGTTATATTCAGTGGCAAGGTTAAAGCGTTAATAGCTGGAGCCGTAGGGAAACCAAGTGCGAATAGCGCGATTCAGTCGCTGGGTATAGACCCGAACCCGCGTGATCTAACCATGGCCAGGTTGAAGCTTGAGTAAAATTAAGTGGAGGACCGAACCGACTAAAGTTGAAAATTTAGCGGATGAGTTGTGGTTAGGGGTGAAATGCCAATCGAACGCGGAGCTAGCTGGTTCTCCCCGAAATGTATTGAGGTACAGCGTTAGGTAAAAGCTTGCTGGAGGTAGAGCACTATTTCGGTGCGGGCGGAGAAATCCGTACCAAATCGAGTTAAACTCCGAATACCAGTGTAGTGTTGCCTAGCTAGTGAGGCAGTGG
>JANRMG010000155.1:0-2893 GCA_033761855.1 Candidatus Caenarcanales bacterium | reverse complement strand
ATCCTTGATATTCTTCTGGATCTATGCCGCAGTTTTTCAGCACGTTGGGATGAACCATACCCGCACCCAATATTTCCAACCAATCATTGCCCGTGCCGATTTTAATTTCGCTTTTATTAGACCTGTCACACTGAACATCTACTTCTGCTGAAGGTTCAGTAAAAGGAAAATGGGATGGTCTTAACCTTATTGGTGCTTTGTCCACTTTGAAAAACAGCCTAAGAAAATTTTCCAAACAGCCTTTTAAATGCCCCATATTAACAGCTTTATCCACATAAACCCCCTCAATTTGATGGAACATTGGGGTGTGGGTGGCATCGTAATCAGAGCGATATACTTTGCCCACAGCTATAAATCTAAAAGGGGGCTTTTGCCCCATCATTTTACGAATCTGTACATTAGAAGTATGGGTTCTGAGTAAATTACCGCTTTCTAAATAGAAAGTATCATGCATCTGCCTTGCTGGATGAGAATCAGGTATATTAAGTGCGGTGAAATTATGCCAATCATCTTCAATATCTGGACCAATTTCAAACGAGAATCCCATATGAGCAAAGATTTCCTTAATATCTTCAATAACCTTTGTTATTGGATTCAGCTTTCCTATCTCAAGATCCCTACCAGGCAAAGTTATATCGATCTTCTCAGAAATGAGCTGCTCTTGTAGTTCTTTATCTTCTAAACGCTCCTTGGTTTGCTCCAGCAAAGTTTCCATAGAACCCTTTACTAAGTTTACCGCTGCACCAAAAGTTTTCCTTTGCTCTACCGGCAACTCAGAAATTCTCTTTGTCTGTACAGTTAGTAGACCGGACTTCCCTAAAAATTCAATTCTCAAACCTTCAAGAAACTCGACACTCTCCGCAACCCTTAATTTAGTTTCGAAAGCTTGTTGAATCTCTTGTAAAATTTTTTCTGCCATTTATGCAGCTTTTTTAGCCAATCCTTTTTTAGCAGACTGTATCAACTCCGCAAAAACCTCTGGTTGATGAATTGCCACTTCAGAAAGCATTTTCCTATTCATTTGTATGCCAGAATTTTTCATACCATTTATAAATTGAGAATAAACCATTCCATGCTCACGAACAGCAGCATTAATACGTTGTATCCACAAACCTCTAAAATCTCTTTTTTTACGTTTACGGTCTTTATAAGCGTACCTTAAAGCCTTCTCAACTTTTTCAATCGCAACTCTGATACAACTTTTAGCACGGCCTCTATAACCTTTAGCCATTTTCAAAACTTTTTTGTGACGCGCTCTTGAAGTGACGCCTCTTTTAACTCTAGCCATAATTCATTCTCCTAATAATTTATAATCCGTAAGGGGTATATTGTTTGACTCTTTTAGCTTCCATATCAGGTAGCACTGTTGTGCCTCTCTGATTTCTTAGCTGCCTCTTACTACGTTTACGCATATTGTGTCTTTTATTAGCTTGGCTAGATAAAACTTTACCTGTAGCGGTAATCTTAAAGCGCTTTTTAACTGCACTTTTAGTTTTTAATTTTGGCATTTTTTCCTCTATAGATTAAAATTCAACCCCAATATTAATCGGGGAGCTAGCAGGCATGCCTGTCAATTAGCCTGCAAAGCGTGAAGTGTCTTATATACCATTTTTCTTCGTTTTGCAAAAAAAATCTGTACTCATAACGGAAGTTTTCCAAAGTTTATTGACTGAACCAGCTTTAAGATGTATGATGCTTTCTGGGTTTAAAAATATTGCCTGGTAATTTTGTTGTTTATAATAGGTCGAATACAATCCTTTTGATTCCTCAATTAACTCAATCATTATTAACAAGCAGTATTGTTATCCCTTAATAACTTTTAATATACTAAGGACTAAAATGGAAACAGGAAAAGTAAAATGGTTTAATAAAACCAAAGGTTTTGGATTTATAAAACCAGATTCAGGCTCTTCTGACGTATTTGTACACATCAGCGCACTAAATCAAGCTGGAATACCAGATCTAAAAGACGGCCAAGCGGTTAGCTACGAATTAGAATCAAAAAACGGCAAAGTTTCTGCTGTTAATCTTAAGCTTAATTAATAAATAAGCTTAGACCTATTATTTCAGAAGTAATTCAGGTAGGTGCAATTTTTTGTGCCTACCAAGGTAGGACGCTTTTAAAATGATAGTTGAAGCACTACTAAAATATTTTCGGAGATAATATGGAAAATTTTCACGCCCTCGGGTTACCCGAGTTGTTAAACGAATCTCTAATGCAAATGAGATTCTCTAAGCCTACACCTATACAAGCTCAAACAATTCCTAGCGCTCTTTCAGGGCTAGACATACTTGGTTCTGCGCAGACAGGCACTGGCAAAACAGCAGCCTATGGGATACCGCTAGTATCGCATTTATTAAATGATCCGAATACGTGCGCTCTAGTACTTACACCAACTAGAGAACTTGCATTACAAGTGCAGGATACTATAAAGAGGTTACTAGGCCAAAAAAGCGGCATAACCACCACATTGCTAATAGGTGGGGAAGTTATTTTCAAGCAACTAAAGCAACTAAAGAACAATCCAAGAATAATAGTAGGAACTCCTGGCAGGGTAAATGATCATCTTGTAAGAGGCAGCCTTAAATTAGACAAAGCAAGCTTTTTTGTATTAGATGAAATAGATAGAATGCTAGACATGGGCTTTTCTATACAGATACAAAAGATCATTAAATTCCTCCCAGAAAAAAGGCAGACACTAATGTTCTCTGCAACAATTTCATCCCCTATAGCAAAACTAGCGTCTGGTTATTTAAAAGATGCAATAACCGTATCTATAGAGCCAGAGAAAACAACGATTGATAAAATTAAACAAGAAGTATTGATGGTTAGCGAAGGAGAGAAATACGAAATCCTTTTGCAAAAACTAGAGCAGTCGTATGGGTCTGTAAT
>JANRMG010000154.1:0-7070 GCA_033761855.1 Candidatus Caenarcanales bacterium | reverse complement strand
CCTTTGGCTGTTACTTCAGCTTGAACGGCAAGTTCCTTGTCTCTCTCGGAGACAAGCCCTTTATCGGCCAAACGCAAAGTTCGATCTAAATTTAGTTTTGCGGTTTTAACGTCGTTTTCGGCAATTACAACTTTTTGCTTTGCCTCATTTAAGGAATCTTGGAGATTTGTTTCTAAATTACCAATTGAACGCTCAATAGCCTGGGCTTTATCAATGTAAGCATTTCGGTTCTGGGCGAGTGAATCCTTGGATTGCCGAGTTAAAGATATAACCTCAGGCGGTAAAAATTCTTTTTCCAAATCTTGCAATTCGACGATTAAATCACCCTTTTTGACTGTCATCCCCTCGACCACATGCCATTTTTTAATGCGTCCCTTTATCGGGGATTCTATATTTTGCGGACGATTATTGGGCGAAAAAGAGGTTACTCGGCCGGTTCCCATCACCGTTTGCTGCCAGGGAATAAAGCTTAAAAACAAAAAACCAACTAGCAATAAGGCCACTAAAGAGAGGGCCGATAAACGAACCCATTTTGGTGTTCTAACTTTATTAATTGATTTTACAGAATAAACTGCTTCCATAGATTCAAAAGGTTCTCTAAATCAGTAAATTGCTTAATTAAAATAAACACGAATTGGAATAAACAATGAAATGATAAAAATTAATCTTAAATTCATTAGGTAAAAGCATATTTAAACACAAATGTCTTAAAATTGTAATTTGATGATTAGCAGATTATCCAAAATTAGAAATGCACCGCCAGAAGTCTTTCACAACCGTATTGTATTAGTTGGGATTATTTTGGCAGTCTGGCTATTAATAAAGCTTTTAGAAATTATATTACCCAACAAAGTTCTTGAGGCTCTCCCGGGTCCTTTTCCTCTTGCAATGCTCTTTGTTTTTATTGCAACAATGTCTTTTTATATGGTGGTTACCTATTTGGCCCAAAAATGGAAGGCAAGATTAAAGAGAGAACAATTAATTCCAAGTGAATCTCTGCAAAAGCCAAGCAGATACCCTTTAGTAGATATTTTTATTGCCGAGCACAACGAGAGATGCGTCATCATAGACACTCTCGAAAATATTTTAAAAATTGACTATCCAAATTATAAAATTTACGTAATTGATGATCGAAGTACTGACGGCACAGTTGAAGCAGTCAAAGACTTTATCAAAGAAAATCATTTGGCAGATAAAATCACTCTTATTGCAAGACCTATTGAGGCTTTCCCTGGCAAAGCAGCCGCCCTGAATGAAGCTTTGAGACAGTCTAATGGGGAACTTGTTGCCGTCTTTGATGCTGATGCAAGAGTTCAACCTGACTGCTTGAGATTGTCTTTGCATTACTTTAATGATCCAGAGGTCGGAGCAGTACAGTTCCAAAAGAAAATCAGGAATGCAGGATTTAACACTTTGGCTTTTTGCCAAGACCTTGAGTTTGCTTATGATACCTACTTGCAAGTTGGCAGAGACTCTTTGGATGGCTTTGTTGAATTAAGAGGCAGCGGACAAATTACCACTCGCAAATGCTTGGAAGAAGTTGGTGGCTGGGATGAAAGAGCCTTAACCGAAGACTTGGAGATTTCAACCAAAATAAATGCAGCTGGAATGAGAATCCGTTTTGCTCCAGAAATAGTGGCCGAAGAAGAAGCCGTTTTAACAACCTTGGCTTTCATCCGCCAAAGAAGACGCTGGGCCGAAGGAAGTTTAAGAAGATATTTAATTCACTTTGATAAGTTTATAAACCCAAAAAGCAAACTGAGCCTGGTTAAACGCTTGGATATAATTCCTTTTCTCTCTCAGTTCGCCATTCCAATCTGGGTTTTCTTCGATGTGATTGTGGAAATTTTTCGCTATGTAACCAAGCAACCAACTTACATAACCACTTTAATGCTGGCAAGCTCTTTGGTTAGCATTAGTATGTGGATTAGCATTACCATTGGAATCCGCCGCTGGAGGAACTTTTCCACCTTCCAGTCAATTAGATACGGAGTTTTGGCTTTTTCTTATGGAATGGCCCACTGGCCCCCAATAGTTTTGTGGACAATTAGAAAAGTAATTTTCGGCCGAAGGCCGACTGAATGGACAAAGACACCAAGAATGGGTGATTTGATTCCTAGTTAACTTAATTTATTGCGTATCATCAACATTAGCAGGCTGCTCAGCTGATACAGCGGGCGCCGCCTCGCGAGTATAAAGACTTCCATTAATGATGCAGTGCTCTCCGTCATCCGTACAGACAGGCTGGGAAGCTCCTAAAGAAGCTTCTGTTTCTTCTTCATCGTTCGGAAGCTCGGGTGTCTCTGTTGTTTCATCTCCTCCATTTCCAAATTGGTGATCCCAACTAATTATTCCTGTTGTTCTTGCATCCCCATTGGAAGAAGTTGCACCAACACAAACATTCAACGAAGGATCTTCTCCTCCAGTTTGCAAACCAACAGAGGCAACAAACTGGTCCTGCTCCGCACCCATCATTGGAACCTGACATAAACTACCTTGTAGATTAACTACTGAAGGTCTTGTTGAAGTTGGAGTGGTTGATTGCGGGGTTTGTGGAGTTGTTTCTGGAGTAACCAAATCCTGTACTGTTCCATTTGATGGTTGTGTTGGAACTTCCGGCTTGGAACCGGTTAATTGTCTAAGTAAATTGTGTACTGCCATTTGTCCTATCCTCTCAATTTCAATAGTACTTTTAGGCAATTAATTATTTATTAAAATTAAGTTTCAAAGAGGTAAAGAACAAAAGTTTACACATATTTACACCATGCCAACCATTTTGACTTGCTGAGTTTTGTAACATTACACGTTTAATTCGTAAAAACCTGCTGCCATATTTAACATGCCAAAAGTTACAAATAATCAACCACATTCTTCCAGACTTCATTCTGCTGTTTCATCGAGAACCGGAACTTTGAGTACTAAAGTCGCCACAGCACAAAAGCCCACTTTAAAACTTTCAGAGATAGACACAGAATTCAAAAGTTATATTGATAAAAGCTCTCTTCACGATGCATTCCTTTTAGCCTTAACAACGATGGATTCTGACGAACAAAGAGGGATTCAACTATTTAAGCAAATTACTGTGTTAGAACCGAAAAATGGAATTAATCAGCTTATAAGAACAGCTTTTTCTCCTTTATTAGGGCTTCCTGAAGATAAAGCAAGAAAAATTTTGGAAATAGTTTTTTCAAACAAGCAAGAATTACAAGAACAAATGATTGCTTACAAAATTGAGTTATTTCATAAATCAATAGAAAAAGAATCTTTTACCGCAATATCAGCAAAATTATTAGACGAAATTGCTTCCTCAGAGCCAATAAAAGCGAGAGAAGCTTTTGAAAAATTTATTCAAGCCAGTCTGAAATTTTATAATCAAGACGGTAAAGAAAGAATTTCAAGAGATGTATTTCTCAAACAACTTGTAAGTACTTTTGATAAGGCTCTTTCCAGGGAGAATCAAGCACAAAAATTGCTAACAATTCTTGGTTATTCGCAAGATTTAGCAGCAGAAGCAAGAGCGGAAAAGATTGAGGAGGAAAATTGGGTTGATTCCAAATTAAAACTTATGAGAGGAGAATTTCTCGGTACGCAAGACTGGCTCAGAATAATAAAAAAATAAATTTAATAAACCAATAAAACCTCTCTCCAAGAGATAATAAAAAAACTATTCAACAAAAGAAACTATGCGAATTTTCTTTGCGATTTTGTTTTTTCTGGCAGTCCCTTATTGCTTGTTCTTCTCTCCCAATCAAGACCAAGAGATTTTCCGCAAACTCATAAACGGAGAATTTAATTCGGTTGAGTTGAGTATTAGCGCAGTTTTTTGCGTATTGGGAATAGTGCCAACCTTTTTAGGATTTTATTTAGTTCCACAAAGACACTCTTACAAACCGACGGTTTGGCCCTTTTGGATTGGATCTTTCTTAGTTGGTGCTGGTGCACTGCTTCCTTATTTAGCCCTCAGGAAGCCTAAATTTATTAATCAAAGTTCAACTTCAGAGATTGGAGCTTCTCTCGTTACATTCAATTGGTGGGAAAAGATTATTAGCAATAAATCATTAAAATTTTTATTCGCTGCTTTGATTTTTGGAATTGTGGCTTTCGGATTTATAAAAGGAAGCCCTGAAAAATATTACGAGGCCTTCCAAAGCTCACGCTTGGTTCATTCCATGAGTATAGATTTTTGTATTTTAATGTTCGTAATTTGGCCCTATCTAATCTTTAAAGGCTAATCTTTAAGGATCTTTCTACTGAGACATATTAAAAGTTATACTTTATGAAATCTTTTAGATAAAAATTCTCTACAAATTCCTAAGCCTTACCAAAGAGTAGAACTACCGTGTTAAATCAATATAGTTGGATCATCCCTTTACTTCCGCTTCTAGCTTTCTTTTTCATTATTCTTGGCGGCTACAAAAAAAGGATTTTGGCGGCTTCAGTTTCGATTGGGGCGGTTGCTCTTGGTTTTATTTACTCTTTGGCTTTATTGTTCACAAGCTTTGGAAGCCACAAACCCTACGAATTGTCTTTTAATTGGATAAAGTCTGGTAGCTTCCATTTGGATGGTGGAATCCTCATTGATCCGCTTGCGATTGTAATGTTGATTGTTGTAACCTCGGTAAGCTTATTGGTTCAGATTTACTCTCACGGCTATATGCACGAGGACAGCGGCTATGCCAAATTTTTCTCTTATCTTTCTCTCTTTACTGCTTCCATGCTCGGTTTGGTTTTAAGTCCAAATTTATTTCAGGTTTATATTTTCTGGGAGCTAGTTGGACTGTGCAGTTACTTGTTAATTGGCTTTTGGCACACCAAGGAAAGTGCCGCCGCCGCTTCGCTCAAAGCTTTTGTAGTTAACCGCATCGGTGATTGCGGACTTTTATTGGGATTGTTGCTTTTTGCTTTCTTCACCCAAGGAATGTGGCCGGACAATGGGTTTTTAAGCTTTGGCTCTTTAGGTTCTACGGTTCAGACTTTGGTCCAAAACAATGTTCTTCAAATTACTGGTTTGGTGAGCCTGACCACCATTGCTTTGCTTATGCTTTTAGGCCCAATGGCAAAATCGGCGCAGTTTCCTCTTCATGTTTGGCTACCGGATGCAATGGAGGGCCCAACCCCAATTAGTGCCTTAATTCACGCCGCCACAATGGTAGCTGCCGGTGTTTATTTATTGGCCAGACTTTTCCCAATCTTCGAAGCGGCTCCTCTCTCTTTGACTGTTGTTGCAATCATCGGAGCTTTTACAGCCATTTTCTCTGCCACTATTGCGCTAAGCCAAAATGACATTAAAAAAGCTTTGGCCTACTCAACTTGTAGCCAACTCGGTTACATGGTTATGAGCGTCGGACTTGGCGCCTGGAAAGCGGCTATTTTCCACTTAGTAACACATGCTTTCTTTAAAGCTCTTTTGTTCCTTGGCTCTGGCTCTGTTATTCATGGTTGCCACCACGAGCAAGATATGAGGCACTTTGGCGGATTATCCAAAAAAATGCCAATCACTCATTGGACATTTTTACTTGGAACAATAGCCATAGCTGGAGTTCCTCCTTTAGCGGGCTTTTGGTCTAAAGAACAAATTATTGGCGCAGCTTGGCAAGCTCAGGCCTTTGGAGTTGGCTTCAATCCAATCTTTATCGTAGCTTCTCTTACAGCCGGCTTAACCGCTTTTTATATGTTTAGGATTTACTTTAAAACCTTCACTGGAACTTATCGAGGCGATACTTCCCATGGAGAACCTCACGAATCACCACTTGCTATAACTTTTCCTCTCATGGCTTTAGCAGTACCTTCTGTGTTAATCGGACTTTTGGGTACACACTTGGCGGTTTTAGGTGGCGATCAATTTGCACATTATATTTCCCCATCCTCTCATGGTCATGCTCTTACTTTTGCTGAATTTATAAAAGATCTTTTTCAAGTCCAGGCTTTGCTTCCGCTTGGACTATCCTTTTTAGGAATTTTGCTTGCCTTTTTGGTCTATGCCAAAGAAGCTCTTCCAATCAACGATTTCTTTAAACAAAAATTATCTATACTTCATAAAGCTTCACAAAACAAATGGTATATCGACGAACTTTATGAATTTGTTTTAAATAAAGCATTGATGCCTGCATTTAACTTTGTATGGTCTTTCTTTGACAAGTTCATTTTAGATGGATTCTTCGTTGGAGGAATTACACAGCTTTCTAAATTAAGTGGCTGGACACTGGCTAAAGTTCAGACTGGACAAGTACAGACTTATATTGGAATATTCGTACTTGGAATTTTGATTGTAGGATTCTTATTTATTTCTAATGGACTTTATATTGAATATCAAATAGATGACTTTTTAATTAAAGCCGCAAAACTCAAGGCTAAAGCCAAAGTTTAAATACAGCAATACGCAACCCCTCTGTAAGCTGCTTGTTAGGCACTTCAGGGAATACTCTTCAAGAACATATAAAGGGATTGATGGAGAAGAAATTGTTATTAGAATAATAGTAACTTGATATCAAACGGAGTTTAAGTATTCCGAATGATGGATAGAAACCGACAAATACCTCTTAGCTTCTAAAATATTGATTAAATTTAGAAAGCATATAGAGATTCCTTGCATAAAGTCCGTTTCAATGGGAGCAATTTTCCTATGACAAGAATCTTCCTATTAATAGCAATTACTCTTTTAGGGATGAATAAAGCGAAAGCGAATTCCCTGGAAGAAGAAATGAAGAAAAAGGCCGTTGTGGAGGACTTACTTAATGCCGCTGATAAATTAAACGGTGTGGGCAAGGATCTTTGTGTATTTTTGGCTAGTGATATGCCTAGCAATGCAGTGAGTAATTCTATTTCTTGGATTAAGCCTGCCAACAGTTTAAATGCTGCAGAAGGCGGCATTAACACTCAATATTTAAATGAGTCTTTGGCTCTGCTTAAACAAACTCCATCGGGAGCCGCCGTTTTAGGTTCTTTGGAAAAAGCTGGTATTAGTAGAAAATATGAAGCAGTTACGATACACGTAGGAAATATCAAGGAATTAATTAACACAAATGCTCCTATGGCTTTTAATAGTATGGTTCAAACCTCACCAAAAGCCA
>JANRMG010000153.1:0-6148 GCA_033761855.1 Candidatus Caenarcanales bacterium | reverse complement strand
TTCTTTTAAGAACTCGATATCCTTGATCTGAACGTACTTAAGAGCTTGATTTCTTTCTATTCCCAAATCAATTAATTCTTTAACTAACCCCTGATTGCTTGTCTCTGTCAATTGTTTCTGTTTTCGTTTAATAAAGAATTTAATTTTAGAAACTCTGCGGCTATTTTTGATTTCCTCGAATTCAAAGGTCAAATCAGTATTGTCTTCCAAATCCTTCTGTGCTTGCAGGATTACACGCTTCTTAAAGAGGTTATAGCTTGTATATTGCTCTTCCAGACCGAGCATGTATTTTAATTCATCGATTGTGATTGTTCTTTCCCCAATGGCTTCAAACTGCTTAAGAAGCTCATAAATTCTGATTGAATGAAAGCTCTTCAAAGCCATAACATTTCGAATGTCGTATGTAGTGAAGCATTCTTTCAGCTGAAGTAAAAAAGGTTTTAATTTTGGATCGAAGCTTAATTCAACATAGCCCTTTCCATCTTCATACTCAGCGCTTGATAAAAATGAAATCTGCAACAACCCCTTGGATTGTCTAATTTGGAGTATACGGCTCATTAGCTGTTCTGTAGCTACTTTTGCTCTCTCATAGGTGTTCTTTGACTTTGTGCCGAACTCTTCAACAAAGTCTTTAATGTTCATCCTATAAGGCTTGAAGTCCCCATCGTCCTTCTGAATCTGCGAAAGCATGAAAAGTATGATTCTCTTTTCAGCCAGCGTAATGTGGTAACTAGCACTTACTAGAGCGTTACTTTGAGTGACTAATGTTGCATTTTCTGAGGACATTTCAAAAGCTACAAATTGGGGGTCGAGCTGCAAAAAATCGTGTCTAACGTATTTTTAGAAAAGTCCAGCTTTACCTAGAGAAATCTATGTAAAACCCTGAAACTAGCCCCAGAGTAGCAATCATTAACAACATTAACAATCTGTATGTAGCTTTTAACCCCCAATTTGTAGCTTTTAGACCCCCAATCTGTAGCTTTTGACCCCCAATTTGTAGTATTTAACCCCCAATTTGTAGCTTTTAACCCCCAATTTGTAGCTTTTCGCATTAAAATATCTTAGAGAACTGCCATTTACAGGGCTCCGAAAACTATTAAAACTAATTAAAACTATATAAAACAACAACAAAAGAAGCGGTTGTTTTTCTAATTTGTATTTTTAGGTTTTTTGGCTTATTTCAGCCATTTAAATTGTTAGAAGGTGTAATGAACAGGGAAAAATATAAAACGTTTCTTTAAATTGAAATAAAAGCCAAAATACAAAGACTTAAAATAAACCCATAATGTTCCAAAAAAGAAAATTGTGATAATGGAAATTATTGTGAATAATTTCTTGCACTGATCTAAATTTAGCAAATTATTGCGACAGTGTCACAATAATCTTATCGCTTCATTCTCTCTTCATTCCACAGTATGACTACGGTATGAATAATTTATTACATTTAAGATTTTGCTGACACTGTCGTCAAAATCTTAAAAACAAGACTATTGACTTAGCGTTTTAACACTGACCAGTAAGCATTATTGAGCCAGTGGATTCATGGGAGTTTCTATCAACCATCTTAATTTCAATATCGATTGAAAGGGCATTGAGAAAGCGAAACAACCTTTCAATGCTGTATCCGAAAGCTTTTCCTCTCATCAGGTCAGATATTTTAGGTTGATTAATTCCCAACAATTCAGCAGCTTCGGACTGAGATAAGCCTCTTTGGCGGATTAATTCACTGATTGCATGGATTAGCTTGGCTTTTGCTAAGCGTTCATCGGCATTAGGCAAGCCTAAATCAGCAAATACGTTGCCACTACTTGTAACAAATTGGGAATTTGGGTCTGAGTTTTGCATTTTATTTTCCTCCGTATTTTTGTTTGTAGTGGGCTTCTGCATCCTTTAGTCGGCTTTTGATTAAATCTATATCTGCCTTCGGCGTTTCAATACCTTTTTTAGACTTCTTTTGAAAGGCATGTAAAACGTACAAAACATCTTTGAATTTCACTGTATAAACCGCCCTGAAGGTATCTCCAGAAAAATCCGAAACCACTTCTAATACGCCAGCCCCATGAAACCCGACAAGTGGTTTTACATCTTCATGTTTACCGCCTATCTGAGCAACCCAAAGAGCGTATCCAATATGGTCTTTAACTTCTTCAGGAAACTCGTCTAGATTACTTTTTGCTGATGGAAACCACTCAATTTCTTTTGGGCTTAGTATATTCAAATGGTTATAAACTATTAACTAATATTATTATCCCAATATTGGGATAAATTATCAAGGCATTCCCTTTAAGAGGTTTTCAGATGTGTAGCTTGATAACATGAGTTTTATAAGCGGTCACAAATTGTGACTAGCTAAACAAATTTTGGCTTAAGCCTGATTTATTTTAAAGCCTTTCATCACATTGATACTTGTATAAAGCTGAGTTAAATCGTTTTTTATAGTTTCCGGTGAGGGCATTCCACATTTCCCTTTTCAAATAGAAATTAATTGGATTGAACGGTACTTTGTGCATTATATCTCTCAAGAAACTGAAGAAGACCTCTTAATTTTGGAACAAAACCTTTTGATATGCCTGCATCTATTGCATCAGACTGAATAGAAATAGACTGCTCATAAGATGCCCAAGAGCTAGGTCTAGCTCGACTTTCTACAGTTAAAGATCTTTCAGAACGTTCATTCATACAAGCATCATAAGCTGGGCGCCAGAGCTCTGGAAGATTGTCACGAACAACAATATATTTGCCATCGGATTCTATGATAGAACGAGAGTTATAGGTGCTTGAAGTTGGATCCAAACGACACAAATACCCTTGAAGACCACTTGTCCTTAAATATTCTTGAATTTGACTTGGCAAAGGCTTAAATTCATGCTTCGAACTTTTTAAAATAATCTTTGTGTGAGGATTTATAGATGAGATTTTCATTATGTTATTCATAAATAATAAAAGCTCAAATTATTGTATATACACAAATCCAACTTTGTCAAATTATCTGGGAACCTTCTAAAGATATGCTTGGGTAATGTATGAACTAGCACTAGCAAGTTCTAATCTACTCTAGAGCTGACCTATCGATATAACTAAAATTTATAAATAATGGATATTTAAAGAAATGAGAGTGTCCAAGGAGAATAGATTATAATAAGAGGCAGGAGGAAGAAGAATGGAAAATCCAAACTGTCCAAAATGCAAAAGTGAAGAAATAGTGAAAAATGGATTTCTTAAGGGGAAGCAAAGATATAAATGTAAAGCATGTAAATTTAATTTCTCAACATTCAAACAAAGAGGAAAGTCTGAGGCTATTAAATCTTTAGCCATCTCAATTCATGCAATAGGAGCAAGTTTCAGGGCAACTGGTAAACTTCTTAAAGTGTCTGCTCAATCAGTTATCAATTGGGTCGAAAAACATGTTAAAGACTTGCCACCAAAGACTCTTGAAGAGGACATAAAAGTGATTGAACTCGATGAGATGTGGCATTATCTTGAGAAAAAAAGAAAAAGCTCTGGGTATGGAAAGCATTTTCTAGTGATAGAGGCCGGGAGCTTGATTACGAAATCGGCGATCGTAGTGCTGAAACCTTAGAGAAGTTATATTCAAGAATAAAAGTATTAGAACCTTACGTTTATTGTACTGATGGCTGGAACGCTTATCCTGAGGTAATAAACAAGGAAGAATTAATACAGTCAAAAAAATATACGCATGGCATAGAAAGAAGCAATTCAGACACAAGGCATTGGATAGCGAGATTTAGAAGAAAAACAAAGGTTGTTTCCCGATCAACCAGGATGATAAGAACTGATCTTGAGCTTTTCCAAGACTTTCACAGAAATGATGGTATTTCTAAACTCCAATCCAGTTTCTTGTCTATTCTTGGTTGATACTCTCAAAGAAATATGTCAAAAGGTAAAAATCAGCATGTTGTTCCAAACGGTGACGGATGGGGCGTTAAAGGTGAAGGTAATTCAAAATTCACAAAGATTTTTTCAACACAAGAGGAAGCTGCTCAATATGCCAAACAAATATGCATAAATCAAGAATCTGAACTTTTCCTCCATGGTGAAAACGGCCAGATAAGGGAAAGAAACAGCTATGGCAATGATCCTTTCCCTCCAGAAGGTTAGCAATAGCTAGCTACATTAAATTAAAGCCGCTTCTCGCCTAGCGGGCTTCAGACGTAAACCCTTCGTCTGCTTGCCCTGAAATTCAATATCATCACGAAAATACAAAGTAACTTTCTTACCAATCGATTGATCCAAACGACCACCAAAGAGTTGACTCAAAGTATTTCTATTCGTTTTGTTGAGCAGAATAGGCTTTTCCTTTTCTTCAAAATAAACAGCCCACTTCTTTTCAGTCTCTCCGGTTTTAGTCTCAATGTCTATCGGCTCATAATCGGCAATTGTCACTTCCTCACCTTCAAGCGTTGTATCAAACCAGCTCAAGAATGATGATTCTTTCATTTGGTCAAAATATTGAATATTATTTTTCATGTTAAGTCCTCTAAATTAGTGAATTAGTGGGCAGTTTTGAGAGTTACCCAGCTCACTAACTTATAAATTATTTGCGGCTGTTAACATCATCCTGAAGGTCTTCAAGCCATTCAAGAGCCTGAGAAATTTTTGATTCTCCAATGGTCATTCTCTCTTCAAGCTTGAGAAATCTTTGATTGATTAATTCTTGATCTTTAAATGTCTCCATCCTAAGCCACCTCCTGACGTTGTTTACTAGTGAGTTCGTTAAACTTCTCACAGTAAGCATCAAAAGGCTCTATAGTTTCATGATCAACAAAAATTGCAGCATACTGCTTTGCCTCATAGTGAGCCGTTCTTGAAGCATTTTTGTTAAAAGCTATTTGCCATTGATACGAGGGTAAAAATTGGCCGGTCTTTGAATCATAGTAATTTGGGTTTATCATATTGTTTGCCTCCAATTGGCTTAATACGTTGTTGGGGGTTCAGGGGGTAGTTCACGCTACTCCCAAGCCTTTTAACGTCATACTCAGGACGATTCAAACGCAGCGGTTTCACAAAATATTCAAGGAAAGGGCCCTTTAATTTTTTTAGGCCCCAACCTACAACAAAGAAAGCTGAGTAGCTGAGGGCTGCCAAAACCAAGCCAAGGACCACAAACCAGAAGGAACCGCTTGCACCCACTGACCACCAGACCAAGCAGGCAAAGGAACCCCAGCAGCTGGAAAAACAAAAACCCGAATGCCTTGAGAGATGGCGTAAGCAATGGAAGCCCAGGTGCCAGAACCACCACCAGAGAAGTGACTAGACGGAGAAACACCAGCTGGACAAGAAACAGATGCAAAGCCAACAAGAATGGAACAAGCTGAAACCATGGCCTGAGAACGACGAGCCAAAGCAGCAGCAAAAGACACAGGTGAACCTGCACCGGGAGCAGCAACCTTGAAAACCTGAGCAGAAGGACAAAACCGCCTAACAACTGCATCCACGCCAGTAGCGCAACCAACAGCCACCGAATGACCGCAATGAAACACAGAAAGAGCAACCGCCTTAACCAACCACTGAACCGGAAAACCTGAACGTGAACCTGTGAAACCAACTGTGTGAGCCATGCGAAACACCTTAATTAACTTTATACATATAATTTTCCCGTACCCAGAGCCAGAAAACAATTTTATTTGCTTATTAAATTAGTTGAAATTACGCTTGCAGAGCCCCATAAGCTTCGCTACCCTTCCGCCCGTCCACCATCCCTTTCTCCTTTCTTCTCTTCTTTTGCGAGGACTCCGCGTGAGCTTGATTGCACAGGCTTGAGGAGAAAAAGCAAGGACCGCAGTCAGTGAAGATACTTGTGAATTTATTAAATTCGATGCCTTGCTTTTTGGACGGCCTGTGCGATGCTTAGCGTGGAGGACGCAGCCTTCCCTCGCGCTAGGGATTGAAGCGTTACCCCGCAAGGAGCCTTGAGCTTTGCGAATGCGACTGAGGAGTTTAAGCGGAAAGCCCGACCCGTAACGCAGTGAAGGGGAGTCGCCCAGAAAACGACATGATAGTATGAACATATTATTATTTACTTGAGAAATTAATATGAAAGTATTTGATCGAGTCATAAAGCCTGTTAGAATAGACCTATTCAAACAAGATCCATTAGAAAATTACGCCTCCCCAAAATTCATGGAAG
>JANRMG010000152.1:0-1588 GCA_033761855.1 Candidatus Caenarcanales bacterium | reverse complement strand
CTTCTTTTTGCTTTTCAAGGAGATCTCGTCTTAACTCCACTTTTTGTTTATCCAAGCACACTAGCTGGTCTTCAGATGATGTCATTAATAGCAATTCTTCAGAACTCATCTTGAACTGCTTTGCATTTTGCTTATGAAGCTCTCCCAATATTTGCTGATATTCGCTTTCAAAGTCTTTACTATCTTCAGACCCGCCCTTTTCTTTAGCTCCCAGATTGGCTGATGCCCTATCAGCGAGCTGTTGCATTTGTTCGGGTCGATTAATTGGTTCTGAAGATTTTCGATTGATCTCTTTCAACTTGGCAAGTTGCTTTATCAATTCATTATTACCTTTAGCTATCTCTATTGCCTTAACAATATCAGTTCCAAATGATTGCTCTACCCTATCTTTTAATTGAACTTCGGCTTGACGATATATCGCATGTAACTGGCTTTCTTTTCGGTTGAATCCGAATACAGAAAAACTGTTTTTTTCTCGTCTTAAAAAATTGACCAGAGCCTTATCTCTTTCTATTGGGTCTGAAATCGCATTTTGACCTTCAGAAAGCTCACGAATTTTATCGAGCACTCTTTTAGCAGATAATTTACGAACTCGCGTATGATGATAATCTTGATTCTGTAAATAAGCGCCTACGAGCTCTCGAACATTTTCAGCCACAGTTTTGCCTGTGCTCCAATCAAAAGCTTTCTCATTACCTTCAACTTTGATTTTTATAGTTCTTTGCTGAACGGGTTTTGCTTCGACAGATTTACCGGTTAATTCTAAATTTTCAATTGATTTAATTCGACCCAAAATTTCTTCACATTCTCTTATCTTTGATTGAAGCCTTCCATTTTCTACTATTTTAGTATTAATATCTGATTTAATAGTTTCAACTACCTCACTTGCTTTAGTCGCCATATCCTTTATGGCCCTATTAAGCTTATTTTTACCAACAATTTCATCTTGAAGAAAAGTGAAATAATTTGCTTTTGCTGCTACAGAAGGATCTTGTATGGCGCCACCTGTCAAGATTTTAAAAATCGTCCAAGCTGTTCCTTCAGAATTACGCAACTGACTAGCCTCGTTGACAGGCTGATACGGTTGTCCTTGTTTATTTTTCTCCAATAACTCACGTCGTTTACTAAGGTCATCTCTACGATCCTGATGTAATTGTTCACGTAGTTTTTTATTCGTATCAATTGATGCTGATTTTTTGATTTCCTTGGCCTTCTCTATCAAGCGGCTGTTGCGCTGACCATGATATATTAATCTCTTTAGTTCCTGTTCTTCTATTTGCCGATCAAGCTCTTTTCGCCTTCTGAGTGTTTCAGCTATTTCAAAAGAAAAATCTGTGACTTTATGAACTGCAAATTGCAATAAAAAATATACAGGATTAATCTTGCCTGTAGGTTCTTGATTATCAAACTCTGACAAAACTACAAAAATCTCAGCAGGTAAAAAATTTAATATACTTTTATCATTAAAAATAGCAGGATTTTTTTCTAGAAGCACATTAATTTTTTTTAATATTTCAGGATGCCTTCTTTCCAGCCTATCACGCATTGAATTTAGCCGTTTCTGATGCTTTTCCGTAACAACATCCCC
>JANRMG010000151.1:0-7551 GCA_033761855.1 Candidatus Caenarcanales bacterium | reverse complement strand
AACACCGGATCGATTACTGCCTTTGGAGGCTCAATTTCAGCTGAAGCCAAATTGCAAAACAGCTTCTACGATTCAGTAGTAAACAACACAGGTCTTTTACAAGCTCAGGGATTACAAATTAAAGGCGGCTCGGTTGAGTTGGTCGCTCACGCCAACGATTTACAAGCTAAAGTTGTAAACAGTGGAACTATTAATGTTTCTTCATATGCCGCCGAAGGCGGAACCGCTAAAGTATTAGGAGACAATGTAATTCTAGAGGGAAGCTCCCGGATTTACGCTAATGGACAAACTGGCGGAGGAGAAGTCCTTGTTGGGGGCGACTTCCAGGGCAAGAACAGTGATATTTACAACGTCATTTTAAATGCACAAAACACCTATGTTTCTACAGACTCTTTAATTCAGGCAAATACTAACACCAATGGAGAAGGCGGAAAAGTAATCGTCTGGGCCGACAAAACTGCTATTTTTGACGGAAAGATTGAAGCCAAAGGTGGAAGCTTAAACGGTAATGGTGGCTTCATCGAAACATCCGGTAAAGAGAATTTGTTAGTTGGCAAGAATGCAAAAGTTAATGCAACAGCAGAAAACGGACAAGCCGGAGACTGGCTGCTAGACCCAAGAAACATAACCATACAAGCAGGCGGAACGGATACACCAACTCTTGCTGAGCTTGCAGACTCTGCTGATACCACCAGCAATTTTATAATTGATCCAACCGTAATCGAAGCAGCAGGCGCAAACGTTATTCTAGAAGCCTCTGAAGATATTACTTTTAATACTGACATCAACATGCTCAATTCAGGGGTTGGCCTTAATGCAAACGCTGGCAATGATGTGAACCTAAACGCAACGATTAATACCATCAATGGAAACGTTAGTTTGCTTGCCGACACAGATACCAATGGAAGCGGGAATATAAACTTTTCCTCAACAGGAGCTTTAAATACTGGAACCGGAAACACAAATTTAAGCGGTAACGATTTAAATTTTGCCAACGGCTCAACAATTAATAGCGGCAGCACAACGCTAACTGCAAACGACAATGCTAACATCGGAACAGACATTACTACCACAAACCAAAATCTGGACGTTCAAGCTGGTAATAGTATAAATTTTGCTTCTTCGATTGTTAATGCCGGAACAGGACAAGTTGTTTTAACTGGCTCAGTTGTTACTTTGGATGCAACTTCTAGTCTCGCCGCAGGCGATGTAACATTCACCACTGACCAAGCAACTCTCGACGGCAGCATTAACTCGACTAGTTCAGTTACCATTCTTAGCTCTGCTCCAAGCCGTAACATTTTAGTTGGAGGAACTGCAAGCGATTCCGCTACCGAACTCGGCTTATCCGAAGCAGAACTCCAAAATATTACTACTCAAACTTTAAATATTGGAAGTACCACTAATACTGGCTCATTCAACATTGTTGGCACAAGTAATTTAGTAGGTAATGCAACAGAGATTTCACTAGCAAATGGTCTTTCTATCAGCTTTGATGCTGGAAGTAGTTTTGTATTGAACGGCAACCTCGACGTTACTTCCGACACTTTGGCTGTTAATGGCTTAATTGACGCAACTAACGGAACAATCACGTTGGCTCCTGTTAATCCGAAGGCAATCAACGTTGGTGGCACTGTCGCTGACTCTGGGACTGTTTTTAGTGTTGACCAAAGTGAATTAGACAACATTAGCGGCGGGACTTTGGTTATTGGAAATACAGCTCTTACCGGAGGAATTACTCTTGATGGGCCTGTAACCAAAGACATTAACCTAACGCTCCAAACCAATGGAGATATTGATTTACAGGGCAATGCTATTGATGTTACTGGCAACAACTTAACGCTAACTGCCGCTGGAACAGGAAACTTAGCCAATATAGATGCAAACCTTACCGCAGCAGATATAAATATAAGCGCTGACAGAGTTGCCATCGATACTTCTTTAGCAGCTCCTGTAGTCACTGGAACCAATAGCGTAACCATTGCACCAAGCACAGCCAGAGCGGTAGAAGTAGCAGGTAATTCACCAGACTCAAATGCTCCGGCACTTTTGAGCATAACCGCTGATGAGTTGGCAAGAATCCATTCTCCCAATCTAACAATTGGAAATCGTAATCTGGGCGGAGGCTTAATAACAGCCGCACCAATTACTGGTGACTTTAACCTTACTCTGCAGAACAGAGACAGCGTAACTGTTCCATTCAATATTAATTTAGATAATACTGATAGTAGTGCACAAGAAAACGCAATTCAAATTTTTGGAAATCAAATAGTCATAGATCCAAGCATTCAAATTATCGCTCCTCGAAGAGCCACTCTGGCCCAAGCAACTGCTGGAGTTAACATTGATCTTGGTGTTGGTGGTACAGTAAGACCCAATTGGACAAACATTCAAGATAATGAGCTTGACACCATACAGACAGATGTAATTCAAATTGGGCAGCTAAACAATGTGGGCAATAATTCAAATACTGGTCAAATTCAAGTAACAAATGTAATAACTCCAGCCAATTCAACCACTTTATCTTTACAAGCAAATGGCACTATTACAGATACAGGTTCTGGAAGAATCATTGAAGACAATCTCGCCATTCGCGGTAACGCAAATGTAACTTTAGATTCTGCACAAAACAACATAAACAATCTCGCCGCCAACGTTATCAACGGAAGCCTGTCTTACGTTGACACCAATAACTTAACCGTCTCTTCAGTTGATGGATTGGTGGGAATCAATACTCCCAATGGAAATACTACTCTCAGAGCGGTAAGTACAGGAACCCAAAACGACCTTATAGCAGTTAACTCAAACATTAGCGCTGGAAACAACGTTACAATCACTGCTGACAATGCGGCAATTAATGCAAATATTACTTCTGGTGGACGGACCACCATTCAGCCTGACCAGAACGGCACTTTAATAAACGTTGGCAGTAATGACATCGATGGAGGCTCCAATCCTGGAACTTTAGGAATAACCTCAACTGAGATCAACCGCATTACCGCTGGCACCATCCAAATTGGAAATACAAACAGCGGAGACATGGTAGTTTCAGCCAATATTGCTCCAACAGGAACCACTAACTTATCCCTCAGAAGTGGTGGAACAATAACACAAACAGGTACCATTACCGAGAACAACTTGGCCATCCGCTCTGTTGGCAGTGTAGATTTAACAGCTAATAATGACGTTAACAACCTTTCGGCTGAAGTTACAGGCAGCGGTAACACTTTTGCTTTTACCGATACAGACAATCTGACGATTAGAAACCTTGATGGCCGCGATGGAATCAGGACCAACAATGGTGACATTTCAGTTAATACTTTGAATGGGAACCTTACAGTTATAAACACGGCAAATGCCAACGACATTAATGCTGGAAGCGCGACTTTGAACTTAACAGCTGGAAGCATTGGCAACATCGACAGAGTGCTTACTATCAACGCTGGAGCAAATATCAATGCTGATAGTGCTGTTAATTTAACCGCAGACAATATGAATCTCGCTGGATCAGTGACTTCGGGAGCCAATTCAACTGTTACTTTAACTCAATTCCAGAATGATACAAACATAAACCTAGGAGGCGTTGACGGAGCCAATACTCTTGGTTTAACCGATGTTGAGCTTGACAGAATAAATGCTGGAACTATAAGTGTTGGCAACAGTAACTCTGGCGATATAATTTTAACAACAGCCATCAATCCAATCTTTGCTAACACTCTTAGCTTGGAAACTGGTGCAGACAACCCTATTAATCAACTGGCGGGTTCACCAATTGGTGTGGAAAATCTAGAAGTGACCACTGCAAGCGGAAACATAAACTTGGGTCAAGCCAATAACGATGTTGCCACTATCAATATTCAAACCGATTCTGGTGATGTTACTTTTGCAGATGCCAACGGGTTCACACTTCTAGACGCTGATTTAGATAAAGACAATGCTAACGGAATCGGCAACTTAACTTTAGCAACTGATGATGGAAATATTGACCAAACTGGTGCTATCAATGGAATCGATGCCGACAAGCTTACAATTCTCACCAATTCTGGAGTTATTGGCTTAATTGATCCGCGGAACGATATTAACCTTCTTTCGGTTAACCCTGTTAGTCTGGCGCCTGCCCCTGTGCTTAATTTACCTGTAGTTGCCTTTGCTGACTCAGACGGTTTGGCAGTAGGTGAAAGTAATCTGGGCGATGGGCTGTTGTTGGTTGTTTCGGATTCATCAGGAAACAGCGTTGACTTCAATCGCACAGAGAATTCCGGGATTACTTTAGAATGTGATATTTCAGCTAATACAGTTGGATTGTTTTCAAGAGTTGGCAATATTACCCAACCCTCTGGGACCATTCAAGGAGAGAATTTAATTCTTAGCACCGAAGGTTCAACCGCTTCGGTTGAGATTAATGATGCCGACTTTAGCAATTTAACCCTTTCAACCAACGATGGAAATGCTTCATACTTCGACGCTGACGGAGTTAATCTCTTTGATGCAGCAACCGGAAACGGAAACTTAGAAGTTACTACCTTCGCTCCAGGGATTAATTCCAACAACCTTGCTGGCGAAAGTGATATGAATTTGCTGGGCGATATCGTAGGTAACCAAATCTCTTTAGCGGCTTTAGACGGTAATATTGAGCAAGATACAAGCACAGATGGCATAAGTAGCCAGCTTTTGAGAGTTACAACTATTGATGGTGACGCCAATCTTTTAAATCCTATAAACGACGTTATCAACTTTCAAGCCATCTCTCAAAGCGGAGATATAAGTTTAAGAAACTCGGATGATTTAAATGTTTTAGCTTCTAATACCAGATTGGGTGACTTGAATATCCGAAACGCTGGAGACATCACTCTTTTGGGCAATCTTAGCGGGAATGGATTGACTTTAAGAACGATCAACCTCGGCAATATCAATCTTAGAGACAATACTCTGAGAGGGCGCGAAAAAATTAATATTTTTTCAAGCAACACCGTAAATGGCTTAAATCGCAACAGTTACCCCAAATTAACTGCTCCTGAAATAATTATTGAAGGTAATAAAGTAGCACAACTATCTGCTCCAATTGGGATTAGCAATAGTGTACAAAGCGGTTATATCTTGGATAGAAGCAACCAAACAGGTTATGGCCCAGCTCCAAGTTATATCTTCGGGCAAACTGAACCAGTCTTGGCTTACAGTCGATTCTTAGTTCAAGAAAATGGTTTTGCACTTTATCCAATTATTTTGCCTCCCTTTAATTATGGCTTCTTAACGGCTATTCAATCGAGGGATGGCAGAACCCCCGTTGTTGGAACCGCTAAGGGTGGCTTAACCGGAGGAAACACTGGAGATTTATTTTTAACTACTTCAGGAACATATTTGCTCTACGACGATAAAGACGTCAAAGTCGATCCGTTAAAAAATCCTGAGCTGTATCTTAAAGCTTATGGAGAGTCCACAAGCACAGAAGCAAATTCTGAGACCATAGCAAATTTATCTGGAGATCAACTACTAAAAGCCTCAGGAGAAAAAGTTATATCTGAAAAAGTTATATCTAAAAAGAAAAAATCCAACGAAGCTTTCATGACAATCTTTGCCGGAACAGTTCTTCCAGTGGACCATTCTGACATTGAGTTTCCTCATGATAAAGACAGAGAGATTTCTCCGTTCAGAGCTGTAAATGATGATATTCAGTAAGTCCATCGCCTAACCCTACTCCTACAAAATAAAGAAATAGAGTTAAAGAAAGAAATTGGTTGTAGGGGCTCAGCATGCTGAGCCCGCTCACAAAGCTTAATTGTGGCTGGATTGACTTTTCTAAAATAACTGAATTGCTTTACTCCGCCCCGAACTTTGACTAAAAGAAAAGATTTGGACATCCTTTTCTAGCATCTTCTGTCCATGTTTTAAATCATTCAGTGCACCAAAATAATCATTCATCTTTTGTTTTACCATTCCTCTCATCAAGTAAGCAAAAGGGTCTTCTGGCTCTTGGTCAATCATTTGAGAGAGAAGTTTTAAGAGCTGATAATTTGAATCTTCAGCAGTACTCTCCGATTGGTTTAAATAAAAACTTACTTTTGCCATTTGTTCAGACCCAGAGCTCTGCTTCGAAGCCAACTGTTTGGATTGTATAGCTGGCTGCAAGAACTTAGAGGGCAGCAGCTCAACTGGAATTCCAAAATTAAGATTCTGCGAGTTGGCCGCTGTATAGATTCCTTGCACTACTCCTATTACTTGTCCATCCTCGTTAAAGATTGGCCCGCCGCTACTGCCAGGCGATATAGGAGCACTGTACTGAAGCACTTGCATGTTGTCTCGGTTGCGCTTTGAGCTTAAAACCCCCTGTGTAAGAGTGTTTTGAAAACCCGATGGGTTGGAAATAATTGTGAGCGTTTCTCCAATTTGAGTATTATAGGAAGTCGCTAATGGAAGTGCTTGAACTTTTTTATTTACTTTAATTACGGCTAAATCGGCCTCTTCATCTATCCATTCAACCGCGAGAATTGTAAGTTTATTTCCATAGCTGTCTGTTACCGATGAATTCTTACGAATCAAGTGTGCCGAAGTCAATAGTAAACCCGAATCATTGATTGAAAAAGCGGTTCCAAAGTTTAAAACTAAATCGTCGCCTTTGCTGCTCTCGTTGGATATCATTAAAACTGAGTCTGAATAATTTGAATAGATATTTTTTGGACTAACAACTGCTGAAGCCTTTAAAACAAAATTGCTTGAGCCAACAAGAAAAGTTAATACTAAAAGCAAAATTTTATACGTATTTTTATACATGGTGATTTGTGCAGTCCAATCTGCAAAGTTGAATTAACTTTATAGTCGACCTAACCCGAATCGACTAAAGCTAAAGAACTAAAATTAAGCTTTTTGAATTAGGATTGAATCATCAACGAAGGGTTTACCCTATTAATCTCTGGTATACAAATAAGCCCAGTAAATCAGCGCAAACTGCAAAGGAAGCCTAAGAATTAAAACCCACAAAGGAATTTGCGGAAACTCTTGGTGGTTAAGGGTCATCTGGATATTGGCCGGGAAAACCGCTAGTAAAAGTAAAATCAAACCCCAGGCCGAGAGCTTTCTTAACTTGCTCATACAGAGACCAATCCCAAGCAAAATCTCAAAGAGACCGCTCAAATACACCATAAAAAGAGGAAAAGGAATATAAGGCGGAATTATTTTAAGGTAAATCTGAGGATTTATAAAGTGCATGCTTCCAGCCAAGATAAATAAAAAACCAAAGAGAAATCTAAAAAAATTTTTTAGTGACATTCTGTTCCTTCGTCTTCATCTCAGAATTTAGGCTTATAAAGCTCATTATTGCAAAATAACAGTCTTTTTTACTTAATCGCCATCATCTCGACAGCTTCTTTGCAAGCCAAAAGAAGTTTGGGGAGGTTCTTCACCTAGAGTAATCATTAATAGAGTAATCACTAATTTCCTCAATAGAATCCATGTTAAAAGCGGCAAAGCCCTAATTTTTTAATTTTTGTTTAATCCCTTTGCTCTAGTCTGCTTTTAAGCGAAGTTAATTTATAAATTTTTACTATGAAAATATTA
>JANRMG010000150.1:0-9318 GCA_033761855.1 Candidatus Caenarcanales bacterium | reverse complement strand
GCTTCTAAAGAGTCATCTTTGATAATTAGATTTAGAGAATAATTTTCGTTAGGATCAATTTTGTCTTTGGGAAAGGGGATTGAAACATTATAGGCTCTTGGAGTTTTTTCATCTGAAAAAGCAATAAAGCCTGCAGCGTTTGCCATCTCGAAGACTGTATGCCCGTCTTTTATGAATCTAAGTCCAATATTTCTTCTGGCATGTTTATTGCCTTTATTGTGGTAAGTAAAGCCTAATTTTATATTCTCTTTATCGGTTGAAACCTTGAAACCATCGTATTCAAGAATAGATTTAAATTTGTCTTCAGAACCAATTCTTACGTAAGTACCAGCATTAATGGCTTTATTGATGATTAAACCATAACTTGCTTCTCCATTCTTTGTACCTTGAACGGTAACTTGTTTTCGGTCGGCACCGATTTCAATCATGCTTAACAGCAGCTTATATTCAACTCCTTCTTTAAAATCAGATGGAATTTTAGTGGCTATTCTTATAATCTTTTTTTGCTGAGGTTCGAGAGTAAATTGTTTAGGACTAACTTTTACGTAATCAGTAATTTTTTTCTCATCGGCTGAACGGTTTAGTATTTTTACCTGATCTTCGTCGCTCAGTTCAAACTCAAGAATTTCGGTTTGCATGCGGACAGGAGCATCTGTTGGATTAGTAATTGTCATGGCTCCAAAACCGTTTCCGTTGGGCGCGTAAATGACTAAATAAAGTGGATTATAAGTAATATCTGCAAAAGCTTTTGGAAAAGTCCAAAGCATCAGAAACATAAATGTAAAAAATATTCTTTTTCTCATATTTCTTTTAAAGCGGTTGTTCTAAATATATTACCTAGTTAATCCCGAAAGTTGAATTCATTTTAATAAATGTGAAAAGCCATTGCGACGATATAACTGCTTTTTTATTTAGTATTTTTTTTATTGGCTGGACTTTATTAATTTGTGGTTTTGCGCTCCCATCCGGGGCAGAAAACATTGAAAAAGACCTGATACTTTGCAATATTGTCTTAAATAAAAAGCTCAGTTACAACTCAGAGATTTATATTCTTAATGACAAAATTTATGTACCAGTAAAACAAATAGCCCAAATCACCGAAGAAGTAATCGAATTCGACCGAATAAATAAAACCATAAAATTTGAATCAAAAAGGGATCATCTTCCAGTTGATTTAAACGGAATTAATCAGACAATTAAAATTGGTGAAGCAACTTTAGATAAAACTACAAATTTTATTTATTGGATTCAGCAGGGATTTGCTTTGCAGGATGATGTGTTAATTGAAAAAGCACTCTTGGAAAGCTTTTTGGATATAAAGCTTGAATACGATGAAGTTAATTCTTTTGTTCATGTAACGGTAAATCGTCCGCTAAAAGCCTTTAAGCAAGAAAAGTTTTTTGGTGACAACCCCGAAGACAAAATCCTCTCGCCAAAAACTCAAAAACTAAATGTTCGTTCAATGCAGGTAAACATTACTTCAATTGGTAATGCTATCAATGCTCCTACTCAGTCCTCAGATCCATTTACATTTGGAAACCAAATGAATTTTTATCTTCTGGGTGACGCTTATGGAGGGACTTATAGGGTTGGGCCTTCTATTTTTCTTCAGCCTAACGGTGATTTGGGTTTTGGCGGCTTGCAGAGCAGTTGGTCTAAAAAGATTAAAGATAATTGGGGAGTTGTCCTCGGGGACAGTAATCCACAGCTAGACCCGATAAATTTCCCATCAGGAGCAGTACTTGGTGCCAGAATTGGCTCTCCAGATAAAATTAATTTGTCTCTTTCGGATGGATTTTCCTTTCAGGGTAAATGTGAGCCTAATTCAGAAATTCTTTTATTTTTTAATCAACAAGTGATTGCAAGACAGATCTGCAAGACAGGAAACTATAATTTTCTAAATATTCCAAGGCTAACTGGCACTAACAATTTTTATAAAGTAATTCAAAACAATACTGATGGCACTCAAATCACCCTTAGAGAAAGCCAGTACAGTTTTTTTGATGATTTGCTGCAAAAGAACGAAAAGCGTTGGGAAGCCTTTGTTGGAAGGCCGTCTTTTACTAATAGTATTTTTCTTAACAGCTCATCAGAACAGGATTTAAGCCAAAACAACAAGGCTTTAACAGGTGGCTTTTTTAAATACGGAATAAGCCCAAGAGTTAATATTCAGGCGGCTGTATCGGCCGACCGCAATGTTTCAACGCCTTCGGAATCTGAGTTGTTTTTTACCGGCAAGTTAAAACCAAACTTCGCGGATATTCGCTTTTTAGAAGGGCAAACTGCTTCACTTGGAATAATCAGTCGTCCGCGAGACAATCTTGGTCTTAACTTTTTTGGAGCAGTGAGTAATTCCAAAGATTTAACTGAAAACAAGCTCTTTCGTTCTGGTGCTGGGTATGCTCTTTTGGGGAGCCTCGACTATCGTTTTAAAAATTTATACACTCAGGCTTCGGCTTACCGTTACAGTCCTTCTTACTACACACCCTTAAATACTTTTTCTAATCGTGAGGGTTATAACTTCTCACTTGGGTACAGCCTTAAGAACCAGTCCATCTCTCTTAACTTGCGAGGCGAAAATACAAATCTGGATGGCCTCTCTTTTGGCGGAAAAACAAAGAACACAAACTTATTAGTTTCTCACAACGCAAGATTGGGGAAAAAAACAAATATTTCAAACTTTGTAAATATTGGCACAATCCAAAATCAAATCATTGATTCAGAGAATAGAAACGCGAGAAGTACAATCAGGCATCGTTTAAACAAAAGGCTTGACCTGACTTTTAGCGCAGGATATACAGAATTTAAAGATAATTTAAGCGGAACTTCGGATCGAATAACTGATTTGACGCCCGGTTTTACTTTTTATATGGGAGAAAAGCAAGAACACCAACTTAGCTTTAGTTCATCTCGTTTTTCCGATAAATCCAATAACCAATTTGTACAAGGAAGATTTACGATTAGAGACAATATCGTTTATCAGCCTTCTATAAACCGCTTTAAAAGCTTTGGAGGGGATACTAGCTACTTATTTGCTAATGGCTTATTTTGGGAAAAACAGAGTGGGCTTCGATTCGGACTTGAGCATCTTTATAATGTTGCGGTTCCCGCTCTTGGAGGTAAAAAGATCTCCAATCAATCGCTCAGAGTCTCGGCGCTTTTTAATCTTGGATTTGTTGATAAAAAACCTTATTTGATGTCTTCTCCTGACAGTGGTTATTTAGTTGCAAATGTTTTTGTCGATAGTAATCAAAACGGCATCAAAGAGCCAGGGGAAACGAGTATCAAAGATGCCCAACTTGTTTTTAAAGATAAAAATCTCCCGGTAGGAGCCAATGGTCAGCTTGTGTTAAAAGATATACCAAGTGGAATCTACGAGATGTTTTTAGATCCTTTGTCCTTGCCTTTTGCTTTAATTCCGGTAAATCAAACTTACAAATTTAGGATTGAATCGGGACGAATGACAGAATTAAACTTTACAACAAAGCTAAGTGGTGGCTCTGTAAGCGGTAATTTGTTGATTTACGGTTTAGACAAATCTCCCGTGTCTAGCGAAAACGTAGTTGTGGTGGCTGTTAACAAAGAAGGTAAAGAAGTGGCTTACACTTACGTAAATCGCCGCAATCAATATACTCTTTCAGAGCTTTCACCGGGCGAGTATTCAATCAAAGTTGATGATTTGGATATTGAAAAGAGAAATTATAATCTTGAGACAAATTTAATAAAAGTAGTAATCCCTGAAAAACTTGATGAATTAACTGAAATGGAAGATATTGATTTTAAAGGAACTCAAACTATCTTTAAAGAACAGGCAAATCCATAATGTATTTTAAATCGTCCTAGATAAGTGGCATTGAATACTTGCCTTTACACAGCCTAGAAATAAATCTTTTTGTTTATCTTTAAAAACTATTTTTTAGTTTTGCTGCTTCTTTGCTTTGCAAGCTGGTCTCCATGCTTTGCTGGCGGAGTTGGTTCTTATACTGGAAATATTTGGGGTCTTGATTCAGCTTTGAATCAGGCTAATGGTAATACATTAGCTGGAATCAATTTGGGATTTAATATTAATAAAGTTGTTGCATTGGGTGTATTTGACTCATCTGGAAGTATTAACAATCCAATCTTTGCAAACCCAACAACTAATTTCCCGAATGGAAGCCTCTTTCCAGTCAGCGGAACGACTTTAATTCAAGCCGAAACTAATCTTGTTTCTAAATTTGATTTAGATGCTTTAAATTCCTCTGCTGATGCAGCTCTAATAATCAATGCTATGAATAGAACCACTGATATAAATAGTCAGGATGTTTTAATTAAAGGAGCGATATTCACTAATTATCCAAGTTCAACAAGCTTACGTTTAAGAACAAATACTAATCAAATTGTTTTTTCAGGTGGAACAGGAACCGCTCCAAGAATGGCATTGAGAGCTATAGCTGGTGTTCCAAATGTTTCAACAACCACTACTACAAATCCACAAACAGGTTTAACATTAAATGGTTCCAGAAGAAATGCAAATGGTTTTGCTAGATTTGCAATTGTTGGTGACCTCAGAGAGAGTCAAGTAAACACCACAACTAATGGCAATTGGACAGCAAATATAACTATCAGTCTAACATCGCTCTAGAAGCTTCTTTTTAAAGAATTTTTAGTGGAAAAAGTAGGTGCCTTTCCAAAAACCAAGATAATTAAGTAGATGAAAACAGCTTCTGAGACAACCTTAATTCTTGCCGCTTACAGTGTGGAGCATGAGTTCTAATGAGGAATTACCTAACTAGTAAAGGGAAATTAGCAATTCAAAAGTAAAAATCTTTTCTGTCTTATATCAACCTTTTTAAAGAATTTTTTAGTACTTGCTTATAGGGATAATTTTAGATTTTTCCAAATAGCCCCCTGTAAAGAGTGATTAGAAAAGGCTTCAGGGAATCAATGACCCATGAAGTCTTTTTTGGGGAGAGAAAAAATTATTATGAAATTGAACAAAGGTTATGCTTGTTTAGCTGCTTTATCATTAACTGTTTTAAGTTTTTTACCTTCTTTAGCTGGCGGCGTAACTGGGTACACTGGAAACGTTTCTACAACTGGAGCTGGTATTGCTGCTGGTACGGGAAACACAGCTTCCGCAGCAGTTCAACTTGAATTTAAAGTTGGAAGATTTATAGCACTTGGTGTATACAACACCGCAGGTTCTATTGCTAACCCAATATTTGCAACTCCTGCTACTAACTTTCCAGCTGGTACTACTTTTGCTGCTGTTGCTGGTATAACTGCTGCAGAAAGCAGTTTAGCTTCTAAATTTGATTTGGATGGTACCACTTCGGTTCCAGACCAATTAACTATCGTAAATGCGATAAATGCAACATCAGATGCTGCTTCGCAAGATATAACAATTAGAGGGGCAGTTTATAGTAACCTTCCAGCTTCAACAGCTATGTCAGTGAGCCTTAGTGCAGATACCGTAACTTTAACTGGCGGAACAGGCTCCGCTCCAGTTTATGTTTTTAGAGGTGTTGCTGGTATTCCTGGTGGCGTAACAACCACATCGACCACCCCTTCAACCACTCCGCTTGCTTTGGCAAATAGAAGGAATGCAAACGGTTATGCAAGGTTTGCTCTAGTTGGGGACTTAAGAGAATCCACTGTTGATTTAACCACCGATGGAAACTGGACAGGAACAGTCACAATCAGCTTAAACGGTTTGTAAAATTTAATCTTGTATTTATTAACTCTTTGAGAGAGGTTCATGGTTTGAGCTTCTCTCTTTTTTTGCGTACATACGCAGGAAAAGGGTGTTATCTAGTTTTTGTGGTTTTACCCTTTCTATCAGTGATTTGATTTATTAGCAGGGAATCTTAAAAACATAGATTCTTTTTGTTTTTTGGGGAGAGAAAAATTATTATGAAATTGAACAAAGGTTATGCTTGTTTAGCTGCTTTATCATTAACTGTTTTAAGTTTTCTGCCTTCTTTAGCTGGCGGCGTAACTGGATACACCGGAAACGTTTCTACAACTGGGGCTGGTGTTGCTGCAGGTAATGGAAATACCGCTTCTGCAGCAGTTCAACTTGAATTTAAAGTTGGAAGATTTATAGCACTTGGTGTATACAACACCGCAGGTTCTATTGCTAACCCAATATTCGCTACTCCTGCTACCAACTTTCCGGGTGGAACTACTTTTGCAGCAGTTCCAAGTTTTATAACTGCTGAATCCAACTTAGCATCTAAATTTGATTTGGATGGTACCACTTCGGTTCCAGACCAATTAACAATTATTAGTGCTATGAATGCATCTTCCAATGCTTCATCACAAGATATAAACATCAAGGGTGCCGTTTATAGTAACCTTCCAGCTTCAACAGCTATGTCTGTAAGCCTTAGTGCAGATACCGTAACTTTAACTGGTGGAACAGGCTCTGCTCCAGTTTATGTTTTTAGAGGTGTTGCTGGCGTTCCTGGTGGTGCAACTGTTACTTCTGCCACTCCTTCAACTACTCCACTTGCTTTGGCAAACAGAAGGAATGCAAACGGTTATGGCAGATTTACTTTTGTTGGTGATTTAAATGAAACCAGTGTTAACTTAACCACCGATGGAAACTGGACAGGAACGGTTACAATCAGCTTAAACGGTTTGTAATAAAAATTTATAAAAACAGCTTTCAACAAAATTAGGGAGGACTCATTTAATGGGTCTTCCCTTTTTATTTCTGCGGCAAGCCTCTCTTATAAGCAGATGTAATGATTATCATAATTTTTTGATATTTACCCTTTTCTAATGTGATAAAAGATTCATAAAGGCGCAAGTAATAATTGAAAGCATAGTGACAATTATGCTTGCTTAGTTTATCTTATACAGTCTTCATCTGAGAGGACATAATGAAAACCATAAAGACTATTTTAGTTTTCATGGTTACTTTAATTTTGTCTGGTTCAGTTATCGCAGGAGGTGTTTCGAATTATACAGGTAATGCATTGAGTTCCGGAGCAGCTATTGCTACCGGTACTGGCAATTCAGCAAGTGCAGACTTACTTTTAGAACTAAAAATAGGATCTTATATAGCTCTTGGGGTGTATGACACAAACGGAAATATATCAAATCCAATTTTTTCTTCTAATCAGTCCAACTTCCCGACAGGTTCAGTTTTCAGCACTTATGGAACTGTTTTGCTAAATGCCGAAAGCAGTCTTGCTTCCAAATTTGATCTTGATGGAACAACTTCAACTTTGGATCAAAGCAAAATTGTTAATGCAATGCTTGTTAATTCAGATTTACCATCCGAGGATATTCTGATTAAAGGGGCAATTTACAGTAACCTTCCGGCCTCAACGAACATAAGTATTTCCACCAGTCAAAATAGCATTCAGCTGGCCGGTGGGAATGGCAATGCTCCAGTAATAAAGTTTAGAGGCCTCGCTGGAACTCCTTCTGCAGCCATTGATTCAAGCGAATCATTAGGCACAGATCCAATTAGCTTGCAGAATAAACGTAACTCTAAAGGTTATGCGAGATTTGTAATAGTTGGTGACTTGGACGAATCTAGCGTTGATTTAAGCACACAGGGAAATTGGTACGGAAGCTTGACAATTAGAATTGACAGTTATTAAAAAGTAAAAAGGCAAAATTGAAGCTTTTGGTTTTGCTTGCATACATTTTCTAAAAACCACTTAAGTTATTTGCTAATAAGAGCAAAAACCATCTTTGATTTCATGGATTTTTTTTGTTTAAGATGGAATTATTTCTTTAGTTTGAGGATTAAAAAATATATATAAATATGATTAACCAAAAATAATTTGGGGAATATCCCTGTTAATTAAATTATTTTTATTTAAATTATCTTAGACGGGCCTTTGAACGATGAAGTGAGGAAACCCTCTATGAAACGAGAGCTGTTGAAACTTTAAGAACTAATAATGTCAAATTTAAATAACTACTCTAATCAAAGAAGCCAAAGAGTTAATATCTTTGCTAATGAAGAAATTAAAGGTGGTGTTAATGTCTGTAAATTTGAATCAGAGCCTATTACAGCAGAACCATTTTCAAAAGTTAATAAACCAAGCATAGATGAATTAACTCATACAATCAAAAAAGACAAACCAAAAGAACAAACTCAAGAAGAAATAAAAATTGATGAGTCATCGTTATTGCCTCAACTAAAACCTTCTAGAGCGCATATTAATGATTTGACTTACACAATTAGTAAAACAAACGATCTTTATTCAAAGAAACCCTTTGAACCCGAATGCATTTTAGAAAAAACTATAAAGCTGGAACAAGCACCAGCTCCTTTATTTGATGAAAGTTTGATAATCACAGCAAAAAAGAAAACTTTAAAAAAGAAAAAAACTGGATTTTGGAAAGTTTTTGCAGGCTTTTTCTTTTTGATTAATTTGTTCACTCTCAATAATCAAGCACGTATTGCCAATTTAATTCAAGAACAAAAATCCATTCTGGAAACGAGCTCCAAGAGGTTAGATTACACAATTAATGATCCTTTTCATGCTTCGAAAAATCAAGAAAATAATGCTCTCAATAAACAAACTAAAGCTTTGAAAGCAAGAAGTGCAGAAATAAGTAAAAAAGGAAATAAAGATAAATTAGTTGCAAAGCTTGATGCGAAATCACAGAATAAACTCAAAGAGGAGAATTTTCAGTTTAAAGCTCTAATTGGTGCTTCTAATCAAACTTTTCAGAATACAATTTCTTCAAACTCTGCTGACATTAAAGATTTTAGAGAAGTTCTAAAAGAAGATCTTAAAAAAAATTCAATAAATAAATTTTCTCCTATAAAAATTGAAGAAAACCATTCAATTAATAGTTATCCAATTTTAAGTTCTCAAAGCAACTAAGTTCTTTGCCAATTAAGCTACTGAGTCAATTGTTTTATCAATTGTTCTATTTTTTCGGCTTCCTGGTAAGCATCAGGATTGTGCTGATTTTCGTAGATTGATTTAGCCACTTTTATATCACTCATTGCTCCGTGAAAGTCCTTCAAAACCGCTTTTGCAATGCTCCTATTAACAAAAGCAGTTGCTTCTTTATTGTTCATTGAAATTGCTTTATTCGTATCACTTAATGCTCCTTTGTAGTCTCCAAGCTTATTACGCGAATGAGCTCTGTTAATATAGGCTTGAACGAAAGTTGGGTCTAAATCAATGACTTTGGAATTATCTTCCACTGAGCCTTTGTGATCATTCATAAATCTTTTTGCGCTTGCCCGATTAAAATACGCATAAGGATCGCCTGCTGAAAGCTTGAGTACCTGATTAAAGTTCTCAATTGCTTCTTGGAATCTACCTATAGATAAATTAGTAACACCACTATTAT
>JANRMG010000149.1:0-4531 GCA_033761855.1 Candidatus Caenarcanales bacterium | reverse complement strand
ATCTGATAAGAAGTTTATCTTGCATTTGAAAGAGTGTGAATTTAGATTTAACTATAGACATTTCCCTCTGGATAAGCTAATCTACAAATTGTTTAAAACTTATTCTCTCAAAGGGATCTAGACCCAAGCAAATTGCTTTTACACAAAACGTCTTACGTCTTCCTCTTCAATAGCCTGAAGAACGCTTCTTTTTTTGCGCTCGGTTTCTTGGTATTCGGGTTCCTGCTGTTCCACTTCGGAAATAATAATTTCTATTTCCTTGCCTCTGAAAAGCGCTTTAAGCGATTCCACGAAACGGCTATCTAATTCTCCAGCATTCAATCTATAGATCGAGTACATCGTTACTCCCAAATATCTTCAATATCCTCTAGTTTTATAAACCCGCAAAACGACTTTAACCTCTGTAAATAAGCTTAAAGTACTAATGCGATTGGTATGCAAGATTCATTGAATTAAGGCTATAAATTAAGAAGATTTTCTTGAGGACTTAACTGTTTATAGTAAGTTGCGTATTAAGAAGTCTATTTTTATTAAGCTGTTCAAGATATTGCTCTCTTGTAGGAGGATTGTGAACAAATGTCCACTCATTAATTTCTAGCGGAGGTTCAAATTCATAGGCTAAATGTTCGTTGTTTGAAGGAAGGCCCATTACAGCTGGTTGCTCTGGAACATAATAATTTTTTAAATTAGAAAATTCATCAACTTCTCTCGGTCGCAACATTTTATGGAATTGCAAAGTAGCTGTAATAATTTGTCTTTCTCTTGAATCATTTGCATGATTAATTTGAGGTTGAATTTTCATAATTTAAAATTTATTTTTATATTTTGTTGTTTGCTTTCTAATATACTAATATTAATATTGTAAAGTCAATACATTGTTGTTCGTCTGAATATCCTGAAGAAAAGTAAATAATAAGCGCCTTTTTCCCCATCTCTCATTAAAATTATAGATGGGAAACTATGAAAACAAAAGATAATCGAGCAATAGATAGCCAAGCAAGAAACGGCCAAGAATGGATAGTCGTCACGGGTGCCCGTGAGCACAACCTCAAGAATGTAAATGTCCGCATTCCTAAAAACGAATTGGTTGTTATAACCGGTGTTTCAGGCTCTGGTAAAAGCTCTTTGGCTTTTGATACCGTTTTTGCTGAGGGTCAGCGTCGTTATATTGAGTCTCTGTCTTCTTATGCTCGCCAGTTTCTTGGGCAAATAGATAAACCAGATGTTGATTCCATCGATGGTTTGAGCCCAGCCATAGCGATTGACCAAAAATCGGCCAGCAACAACATTCGTTCGACTGTTGGTACTATCACCGAAATCTATGATCACATGCGACTTTTGTTCGGCCGCATCGGACACCAACACTGCCCGGTTTGTAATACTCCTGTCAGCAAACAAACCATAGACCAAATCATAGAGCAAATCTTTCAGAAGGCCGATGGTGAGAGAGGCTTGGTGCTTGCTCCATTAGTCGAGCAAAAAAAAGGCGAACACCAAACACTTTTTCAAAAACTCAAAAAAGATGGCTTCCTCCGGGTGCGGATTAACGGTGAAATTCACTCTTTGGAAGACGATATTAAACTAACCAAAAATTTAAAGCACAATATAGAAATTGTAATAGACCGCATTGTAGTCAAACCCGAAAACCGCTCCAGAATTGCCGATAGCTTAACTTTGGCTCTCAATAAGGGTAATGGCTTTGCTAAATTTGCGGCTGTCGATGAAGAGCAAAAAGTGATTTCTGAACTCTTCTTCTCAGAAAATCTTGCTTGCCCTCTTGGACACGGCAGTTTGCCTCCGCTTTCACCAAAACTTTTTTCTTTTAACAGTCCTGAAGGAGCTTGTCCCTCTTGCCATGGGATCGGCTTTACTCTTGAGTTTGATACTGAGCGTCTGGTTCCAAATCCAAAAGCACCATTGGTTCAAGCTATTGCACCTTGGGCAAAATCTAGCACTAATTATTATGTTCAATTAATGGGCTCAGTGGCCAAAGCCTATGATGTGAACCCTGTAACACCTTGGAAAGACCTTTCGGAAAATTTTAGAGATATTATCTTGCATGGCTCGGCTGAACCAATCGAGATTTCCTATGATTCTTTTGATGGCGAGGAATTGTTAACTTTTAACATGCCCTTTGAGGGAGTGATTCCAAGGTTAAAGCGCAAATACCAAGAGACAAATAACGATAAAGTCAAAGCCGATCTCTCAAACTACATGACCAATGCCACTTGTGATGTTTGCAAGGGTGGCCGCCTCAAAACAGAAGCTTTAGCTGTAACTTTAGGGGATCGAACTATTCATCAGCTAACCAACATGAGTGTTGATGAATCCTTAGAGTTCTTTGAAACGCTTGCTGAGAAATTAACTGAATACGAGTTTCATGTTGCAGAGCGTGTAATGATAGAAATAAAAAACCGTTTGCGTTTTTTGAATGATGTTGGCTTAAATTATTTAACCCTCGCTCGGCCAGCGGGAACGCTCTCCGGTGGAGAATCTCAAAGGATTCGCCTCGCGACTCAAATTGGCTCCGGTCTTTCGGGTGTGCTTTATGTTTTGGATGAACCTAGCATAGGCCTTCACCAAAAGGACAATGATCGCTTAATTACTACACTGCGTAAACTTAAAAACCTTGGAAATACTGTTTTGGTGGTCGAACACGATGAGGATACCATCCGTGAAGCTGATTGGCTCATTGATGTGGGGCCTTTTGCCGGTGTTCATGGCGGGGAAATTATTGCAAGCGGTAGCATAGAAAACATTTGCTCAACCGACAAATCGGTGACGGGCAAGTATTTATCGGGTGAGTGGAAGATTGAGATTCCCGAGGTGAGGCGAGAAGGTAATGGTCTTTCTTTGAACTTAGTAAATGCTCAGCTCAATAATCTCAAAAATCTGGATGTTGAAATTCCTCTTGGAAAGATGGTAGCCGTAACAGGAGTGTCTGGTTCGGGTAAATCTACTTTGGTAATGGATCTTCTTTTCCCTTATTTGGAGAGCAAACTGCTAAAGAACAGAACTAAACCGCAAGGAATAGACAATATTGAAGGCACCGAAAATATCGACAAAGTAATTGAGATCGACCAAAGTCCAATTGGCAGAACTCCTCACTCAAATTCTGCAACTTACACTGGAGCTTTTACTCCAATTCGTGAATTGTTTTCGACTGTTCCTGAAGCCAAAATTAGAGGTTATGGCCCGGGAAGATTTTCTTTTAACGTTAAAGGTGGCCGCTGCGAGGCTTGTTCCGGGCAAGGGCATTTGGAAATCGAGATGAATTTTCTTCCCTCGGTTTATGTTAAGTGCTCTGTATGCGATGGAAAGCGCTACAACAAAGAAACTCTCGAAGTGAAATTTAAAGGCTATTCAATCTCGGATGTGCTTGAAATGACCGTCAGCCAAGCTGTTGAGGTTTTTGCTTCCATTCCGTCCATTTTTAATAAGCTTAAAACTTTAGAGGAAGTTGGTCTTGGTTACATCAAACTTGGTCAATCAGCCACCACTCTCTCGGGGGGAGAAGCTCAGCGCATTAAGCTCGCCTCAGAACTGGCGCGGCGCCATACTGGAAAGACGATTTATATACTCGATGAGCCAACAACGGGCTTGCATTGGTTCGATGTGGCAAAACTTTTGCATGTTCTGCAGCAACTTGTAGATTCTGGAAACACGGTTTTGGTAATAGAACACAATTTAGACGTTATTAAACAGGCTGACTGGGTCATTGATCTGGGGCCCGAAGGTGGTGGTCGTGGCGGACAGATTATTGCTCAAGGAACCCCTGAAGATGTGGCCGGCGTGGTTGAGTCCGCGACGGGGCAGTATTTGAATAAGTATTTAAATGGGAAATCTTCGAATGGAACTGTGAAGAAGAATAGGAAGAAAGTTGCGGTTTAGTGTTTCGTATTAACTTGGTTTTACTGGGAAAATATTACGGGATCACAGTTAATCATGTCTTAGCTCTGTTGACTGCCTTATCAGATTGCATATATGTTTACAGCCGTTTTAACCCAGCAAGTCGAAACAGAAAACCAATTGCTTGGAGCAGCACTCGCAAATGAAATAGGCTGCGTCACTGGCAAACATTCAGACGACCAAATTTTCACAGCCATGAAGTCACAACTTTTACATTCAGGAGCCAGCTTAATATTGGCAAGCATGGCTATGATTAGTTCTTCAATGCTCGTACAAGGAGTGTTTTTAAAATTTAATTGTGACTTATTAATGCGAAACTGACTAATTGGAGCGACAACAATGACAAAAGTCAGTTGGAATTTCCAAAGCATGGCTACCTTCATAGCAAACTTTCAAAGGCTTTCAAAAGGTGGTAAAGTTTTTTGCTTTCTAGTCTCACCTATCTCTAGCTGAAAGACGAGCCAATATAAAAGAGTTTAGTTTAACTCTCTTTAATCAGAGTCTACTATTCTTTCTGCTTGTTGTTGAGTTATTGTCTTTCCTAAACTTTGTGCTTTAACGGTAACTGCTTTTATCTGTTCCTCTCTTGTTCCGCCTCGATTTTTAATTTGCTGAGCAGTGG
>JANRMG010000148.1:0-1623 GCA_033761855.1 Candidatus Caenarcanales bacterium | reverse complement strand
AGCTTTTCATCGATTGCAAAATATATCTCTAAGATTATATGATCTTCCTTCATCTCTCCTAATCCTCGATCTAAGCAATCTTAGTTTTGGGAGAGACCTTCCTTTTTTGCAATATGTCAAACACGCACCATTAGTTAATAGGGATAACCCAGTTTTAATGGTTTTCTACAATACTAAAAAAGTTAGAAGTTAAGAGTTAATAAGAAAGAATAATATAAATTATTGGGAAATTTACAATATTGCCATTATGACACTGGAAAATGTCAATCAACTAGACCTAATAATCCAAGAGGTCTTTCTCCTTGGAAACCATTTGAATCTTCTAAAATCCCTGCATTAAGAGCAGAATATGGTGATAACTTTGTAAAGGTTGTCACATGTAACCATGGTGAATTTGATGCAAGATTTAATGTTAGTAATGGACAATCTGTTTTTGTTCATCCTTCGGATAGATACGATCCAAGTAGAGTATTTAATTCAAATAGAGACTCAAGAGTTCAGCAAATGAATGGCAGAACATATAATACCGGTACCTGTAATGCTTTTGAGGACAGCTTAAGATTACCTAATTATAGAGCCCGCTGATAGAGAGCAGTTACTCGCCTTTTTTCACAACAGGTTTTTTCTTGTAAGACTCTCTAATTCGGCGAATCACTTCGTCAACTTGATCTGGTGAGATAACACCGTGATTAGTTACATCTTGCAAATTGCCAAACTGTTCCTCTTTAACAAGCTCGCTGCCTCTAATAATTAATCTTTCACCTTCGCGGGTTACCCAACTTCTTGGTGTCCAAGATGGCAAAGTAGATAAATCGTCTTCTGATTCCTGAGAAATGGGATCGATAATTTGGATAGCATCAGGTTCTTTAGCAATAACTCTGTTTTGCTTTTCTTTAAACACAGCACTACTGTCTCCTGAAATCAAAGAAGCTAAACTCGTACCAGGCAAAGTGTCACTTAGTTTTTTCTTCAATTTAAAAGGTTCTTTTTTTGGCAATCTCAAAGTCGAGCCGGGGAAATTAATTCCAGCTTTGCCTGAAACTAAATCTTTGTTTTTGGGAGGTCTGCCGGGTCTGCGTTTAATGGGGACTTCAATAGTACCAATCAAATCAGAATCAAACTTTAAATCACTATCATCTTCAAAAGAATCATCAGCTGCTAAATCATCAATAAACTCATCTTCATCTTCATCCAAACGAGACTTTCTGCCGGGCTTGCCTTTTGCTGTAATTTTTGTTTTTAGTAGTTCAATTGTTTTTTTCTTGCGACCACGCTTAGAAGGGGTATTTTCAATGATTATTTCAGGTTCTTGCGTTTTCTTTTGATCATTAGTTTTCTTTGGAGCTTTTACTTTAACTTCAGTTGTTGATAAAGGTTTTTTATTCTCGATAATCTTAAAAGTTTTGATATCTTTAATACTTTTTGTTTTATTTTTTGCAGTTGAAGCTTTAATCGGAGCTTTGGAAATGCTTTTTGAAATAACTTTTGAGGCAATCTTAGAGACAATAGATTTAGCTTTGCTTGAATTTGTTGATTTTATCGGTGCTTTTGCTTTTACTGAATTTTTAGATGACGTTTTTGATAAACTTTTGGTGGATTTACCAGATGAGCTTTTAGATGAAA
>JANRMG010000147.1:0-2851 GCA_033761855.1 Candidatus Caenarcanales bacterium | reverse complement strand
TAGGTGAAGCTTCGCTTTGAGTGGCTGGAATAATTATTCCCTGTTGCGGGGCTATGGTTGCCAAAGCATTCTTTGCTTCAACTCTAGAATTGTATTGAGTAATGCTGTTAACGCGATAAACCGATTTACCATCGCTGCCTTTGCCGGCCTCAATAGTGGAATCAATATTTTTCTTCTTTAACTCGTCTCTGAATTCAACCGCATTATCAAGGTCAAAGAAAGAGGCATATTGAATCACATACTTTCCTGAGACTGCTGTCGCACTTGCAGTAGCTTGAGGAGAAGTTTGAGTGTTAAGAGTAGAATTTTTATTTTCTGTTATTTTAGGTGTTGCTGCTTGGGAGACAAGCTCTACTTTTACTATTCCAACCCCTTCTTCAATCAATCCAATTTGTTCTGCAGCACGTTTAGATAAATCTATCACTCTTCCATTATCAATCTCAGAGCGATTGTTCACTCTTACAACAACAGACTTTCCGGTTTTTTTTGAGGTTATTTTTAATTTTGAGCCATAGGGTAAAGTTGCATGCGAAGCGGTTAAATCGTTCATATCAAAGAGTTCACCACTAGAGGTTTTTTTACCTTGAAAGCGCTCTCCAATCCACGAGGCTTTGCCTTCGGATGGAAAAGTGCCCTGAGAAAGTGCTTGTAAAGCAGGTGAAAGAATTAACAAGGAAATAACAAAAAACTGAAGCAAGGGTGACTTAAAGCTTTTAAGATATTTCTGAATTGGAATTAAATTCATTATTTTATTTAAAGCAAGTAAATAGTATCTACTCGACATTTTAAACAAGGGCTAATCAATTAGTCCATTATTTGGTTTATCTTTTTTGGCTATGGAACTAAATTTATAGATTTGAGTCTTAACTACTTTTTATTTAATTGTTTGTCGGAAAATATTTTTGCAATTGTATAAATGCTTTGCATGGGGTTTGCTCCGATTGAAGAGGGAAATATACTGCTGTCAACAACGTAAAGGTTTTCGTAGTCACAAACTTTATGATCTGGAGAAACAACACTAATGTCTTTTGTCTTACCCATTTTGCAGGTTGCTTGCATGTGAGCTGATGAGACAAAATTCTGAAAGGTTTCAAAATTTATATTCTTTTTTATGGCTTCCCACTCTCTAAGGCTTTCCACATAATTGGGCCTTGTGCCATCAAAGAATTGGAAATTAGGAATTACGACTTTTTGGGCACCCGCTGCAAAATGTACTTTGACCGATAAATCGAGGCCCTTGAGCAGTTTGTTTTTATCTAATTCAAAGAGTTTATACAAAATCCGAGGTTCTAAAGATTCATTTAAGGTAACTTGGTTTGATTCGTCGGGTGAGTCAATCACCATTACACCGAAACCCGCCAGATGTGAATAATCTTTCATTAATTCGTGTATTTGCTCGCCATTTCCAGGGATTAGATTTACAACATCATTGGGCTCAGATGAAGTTGCTTCTAAAATAAAGTCATTATTAAGCGCAAAGTCATCCAAATAAACAGTTGAAGCTATACCCTCCCAATTTTTAATGGGTTGCTTGTATAACCCGATTACAGGCAAAGAAGCATGAGCGATAATCCCTTTACCAATTCTTGGGTTGTCTATTTTGGAGCGAAGGAGGATACTAGCGCTTCCCAGAGCCCCAGCAGACAGAATGGTTGTTTTGGCATAAATTTTGATTTGCTTTTTGCTTTGCAGAGATAAATTATGTGGATCTTGAATTTCTCCAACCAGTTGGGGATATTCAAGAATTTCTCCTTCTGCTCCAAGAATTTTATTTTTATCTAAAAGCAGTTTATGAACTTTAAATCTTGGTATTAAATTTAATGAACTATTTGGCTTAGCCAGAGCTTTGAATAGCAGATGATCAACGGGACTTCTTTTAAAATAAATCTGTGATGGAGAAGTTCTAGGCAAATAGGAGTTTAAAAAATAGAGGTCAGGGTTTAATCCTAATTTTTTTGTGCCCTCCCAGAGAATTAAATTGTTGGAATTAATTTCGTTTGTATTCGCTTTGCGCGTTCCAAGCTGCTTTTCAACCCAATTATAAGCAATTTGAATTTCTTCTTTTGTCCATAATTCTTGCGGAATTATATTATTTGTTTTCCAATTCCTTATTCTTCTTTGCACCAATTCATCGGTTGGTGGAAAAGCTAAATCAATGTTAATTGCCGCACCACCGCCAACAGCCCTTCCATTTCTAAAAATAATTCCACCATCCTCTGAAACCCTCACTCCAAGGTTTTCTCGGAGTTGAGGTATTTTAGAGTTTATAACTGAGCCCGGTAGAATGAGTGGGCCCTGGTCAATGATAACCACCCTTTTCCCACTTTTGGAGAGCTCATGCGCCAGTACAGACCCAGCCGGACCACTTCCGATAATTAAGTAATCAATTTTGTTTTTCTCGGTATCTTGGATTGATGAGGTTTCTTGATTAAGTTTTAAATTCTTTTGAATAAAATTGGGAGTGTATTTTTTTAAGTAAGAATCAATGTCCGGGTGGGCACTTTGCTTTGGTTTGTAGCCAGTAATTGTTTCACCAAGAGCCGATGAATAAATTTTGCTGAGATAAATACTTCTTAAGCTGAAAGCAATTTTTCTTTCGTGTGACTCTGGACTTTTAAAGAGCGAGTTGAGCGTATCGTTTAATTTGTCTTCACTGAGCGAGCCTAATGCTTTTTTGTTTCTTACAAAAGAGATTTCCTCTACTGATGAAAGAGTTGAACAAAAATCTTTATTTTGACTCAAAAGTTCTTTGAAAATTGATTGTTGTGTTTCCTGGTAAAGCTCTGGGTGAGAGATTAATCTGGGTGGCAAATAAAAATTAAATATAGTTTCATGGGTTTGTTGACAATTA
>JANRMG010000146.1:0-2569 GCA_033761855.1 Candidatus Caenarcanales bacterium | reverse complement strand
ACTGTAAAAACCGGCTCCTTCTCTGATTGGACGGCCAGTGACGCAAACAATATGCTTCCTGTAAAATTCAGAACTTTTACAGCCAAAGAAAATATAGATGGGTCTGCTTCCATAAAATGGATAACAAGTGAAGAGATCAACAATGAGGGCTTTGAAGTTGAAAAGTCATCGGATGGTAAGTCTTTTGAAAAAATAGGTTTTGTAAATGGCTCAGGCAATGCTACAAGCGATAAGAGCTATGAGTTTTCAGACAATATGTTTACCTCAAAGGCTTATTATAGATTAAGGCAGGTAGATTTCAATGGAGAATCTGAATACAGCGCCATTATTCACCTTGACAAAAAAGGCATGTCAGCACAAAAGCCTTTCGCCGTCAGTCCTAATCCAATGAAAGACCATGCGACTATTTCCTCCACAATTCCAGATATATCAGGCAAAAGTATTGAGGTAGTGATCTTCTCTGCAAAAGGAAAGGAGATGATGCGAAAATCCGGCACTTTGGATGAAATTAACGAAGAGCTCAACAATGCCGTAGCCCCGTGGGATGAAGGTATTTATATTATTGACATCAGGTTTAATGGCAAGGTCGAACGATTAAAAATACTGAAGGACAGGTTGTGATCTGAAGATTATTTGACTGATTAAAAAAAATGCCGTAGGAGAGATCTCACGGCATTTTTTTTAAAGGATTATAAATTAAAAGATTGGTAAACTCTGAAACCTCATTCCATAAGCAGAGCCAGTGACAATTTCTATCATTCTTTAATTCTATTACACTTCATTCTTCCTCCTAAAAAATAATTTAAAAGTTGATCCTACCCCTTCCTCACTTTCGAGAACTACCTTTCCTCCTTCGTTTTCCATAATTCTTTTGACGATGTATAGCCCTACTCCACTGCCTTCTACATGTACATGCACCCTTTTAAACATTGAAAAGACCTTTTCCTTGTCTGAGTCTTTCAAACCCAATCCATTATCACGAATTGATAATATTATGTATTCTTCCTCGACATCCGTTGATATAAATATATGGGGCGGCCTTTCAGGTGAGCGGTATTTAAGTGCATTGCTGATTAAGTTAAACATGACACTTCGTAAATTTCTCCTTGAAAAAACAATGCAGCCACACTTTGAAAAATCACTTTGAATGATGGCCTCATTGGCTGAAATCATGCTTTGAATGCTAAACTTAATATCTTCGAGCAATTCGCCAATATCAATCGGGTGAATGTCTTCTGCCTCCATTTTTTGAATCTGAGTAACTTCAGTAAGATCCTGGATGGTCTGCTTGAACTTGTCTACGGAGATCAACATCATATCTACCAACCACTTAACCTCATCATCTTTGTAGCATTTATTTTCTATCATCTCATTAAGCAGCCCCTCAATATTAGAAATCGGCGCTTTAAGGTCATGAGAAGCAGTATATATAAAATTATCCAAATCAGCATTTACTTTTAGCAGATTTTTGTTTGTCTTCGCCAAATCCATAGTACGCTCTTCTACCCGCATTTCCAGTTCATTATTTATTCTCACAAGTTCAGCCTTTGTCTTTCTTACCTCCTGCTCTGCCTTTTTGCGGAGTGTGATATCTCTCCACACTACATGAAGGATACTTTTCTCCTCTAATTGAATTGGAGTAAGAATTACTTCAGTCCAGAAGTTTTCTCCTGTAAGCTTTTTATGTACCCACTCAAATCTTTTTCCTTCCTCCTCATACGCCATATTCATAAGTCTGCTGAATTTCTTAACAGAATTTGAATTATCTGGCTGTATCTCTGGAAACAACGAAAAAAGATCAAGGCTAAGTACCTGAGCTTTGGATGATGCTTTTAAGAGGTGAACGGCTGCCAGATTGCAGTATAGAATGCTTTTTTCTTCCATCAGAAATATAGCATCCGGCGACTTTTCACAGAGAGTCCTGAACCTGTTTTCACTGGATTGAAGGGTTTCGATTACTTTTCTCTTTGTGGTTATATCCTGACAAAAGCCTGTAATTATCAATTTTTGATTTATAACTTCCGGAATACCATTGCCGTATATAAATTTCGTAGCGCCGCCGGACATTCTTATTCTATACTCATAGTCAAATGGTTTCATAGATTTTAATGCTTCGCGAATTTGCCTGTAAAGGGCTTTTCGTTCATCGGCAGGCACCCTTTTCAAATAGTTTTTTATAGAAGCTATCTCCTGATTCCCCTGTACTTCGAATATTTCACTTAGCTCGCCAGACCACTGAATTTTGTTTTGTCCGACATTCCAGACCCAGGTACCAATATGAGCAAGTTGCTGGGTTCTTTTTAAAAGATTTTCATTCTTTCTAATCTCTTCCTGAGCGCGCGTTAATTCTATGATCTGCTGAATAAGCTCCTGGTTAACTCTTTGAAGATTTGCTTTGCTTTCTTCTAATCTCTTTGCATCAAGTTTCTTCTGAGTAATGTCGTGCAACAAAACAAACCCTCCAATCACTTCATTGTCAGACCCAAAAAGAGGCACTACATTTGCCTCATAAAATCCTGTACCATTGGCGAAAGCCCTCTCTGGCAAAAAAGTCTTCTCGCCTTGCAAG
>JANRMG010000145.1:0-11237 GCA_033761855.1 Candidatus Caenarcanales bacterium | reverse complement strand
AAATCCCAATTGCCATGCAAAGTGTAACCAAGCCAGGCCAAAATCATGTTCCAGCCGCTTGCACCGAGGAAAGTATCAAGCATAAATTTTTTAAAATTCATTTTGGCCATTCCGGCCGGAATAGAAATTAAATGTCTGATAACCGGTACAAAGCGGCTAATGATAATTGCTTGATTCCCATATTTATCGAAGAATCTCTCTGTGAGGTCTAAATGATGATGGTCAAGCAAAAAGTATTTTCCGTATTTCTCTATAAAAGGACGTCCGCCATACAACCCAATTGCATAAGAAGCACCAGAGCCAATCAAGCTTCCAATACTGCTTGCAATCGCTACACCCCACATTGTGAACTTCCCTTGAGCCGCCAAAAATCCGGCAAAGGGCATCACGGCCTCGCTCGGGATGGGAAAAATCATGCTTTCAAGAATCATAAAGAAACAAATTCCCAAATAGCCCGTTTGGGAGATTATATTGGTGATGAAGGCGAATAATTGCTCGAACATAATTAGATGAAATAAAGAATATTCTATAGTAATTTTTGAGCTGAGTTTTAAGGATAATTCCAAAACAAAAAAAATTGAATATAAATTATAAATTTGACTAGACTCTTAAATCTCGCTAAGATGTAAATATAAGAATTTAACTTTTTTTTAACATCTCTTTATTCATTTCTTTATTTATGAAAGTTCTCCCACCCAATATTTATTCCAATGGATCTAACTCATCTGTATCCTCAGCGGCAAGCTCAGCCGCAGCCCTATACCTTCAACTCCGAAGCTGATACCTATGTTTCTTCTCAGGCTTCTAATAAACCAAGTAATGATGAAGACTTAAATTGGTTCGAGAAAACGCTAATTGGCCTTGGAATCGTCGGTACTGTAGTTCTTGGTGGGTTGTATGGTTACGGCAGACATATTGAATTAAAAGCCTGTGAACAATTTATCAAGGATCAAAATTCACAAGGTCTAGAAAAAGTTCACAAAGAATTGAAAGAATTTGAAGATAAATTAATTGGCAAATTAGATCGAGATATTAAAGATGAAACAGTTCCAGTTATATCTAAAGATCTTCGATGGCTTGGAAAGAAAGGAAGCTTTGTTCGAGGAGAAACAGTCTTGGTTCAATTTGCAAAAGCAAGCCCTAATGACACAGATACTCACATTTGTGCTGTACCTTGGGAGCAATCCAGCGTTTTACTCAATGAAAATGGCTATTTGAGAAATATAGTACGTGGTGGAAAAATTATTTCTGCCAATCAAGGAGTACAAAGTCCTAAAGATTCAAGTGGTAAGTTTCAAGTTACCAGCTCATCAGAGGCAATCGTCGTAGACAAAAATGGTAAAGTTTACCAAACAAATATGAGTCCTTTTAGAGCTACATCTCCCGGTATTTTAAAGAGAAGAATCTCGCAAGGCTGGAAGGGTCTGACAAGGATGATGGGAGACAAAACTCAAAATTCTAAAAAAACCTAACTATTACTATCCAACATCTTAAAAAACTGCGATTGTAGATTCTGGTCGTCTTTAAAGCTGCCCAAAGCCACAATGGTAGTTGTCTTAGCATCCGATTTTTTAATTCCACGCATGGACATACACAAATGGCTGGCTTCAACCAAAACGATTACACCTTCTGCATCGAGTGTATCGTAAAGTCCTTGAGCTACTTGTTGGGTTAATCTTTCTTGTAATTGTGGACGCTTCGCGAATCCCTCTACAAGCCTAGCCAGCTTGCTAATTCCGGTAACTTTGCCGCTTTTGCCTGGCAAGTAAGCAACGTGAGCTTTCCCGTGGATTGGGAGAATGTGGTGCTCACACATACTATAAAATTCTATATCTTTAACTAAAACAACACCGTTATAACCTTCTGAAAAGGAACAGTTGAGCTCTTCGGTGGGATCTTGTCTTAGGCCAGCAAAAATCTCTTCATACATTCTGGCCACACGGTTTGGGGTGTCTATCAAACCCTCTCTATCAGGGTCTTCACCTATTCCAATTAAAATTTCTCGCACGGCTCTTTCTATGCGTGGAATATCAACAGATTTTGTCTTTGAGTTAATGCTGATTACATCAAAGCTTGGTGCAGGATTTTTTGAGTTATTAATTGAACTGTTAATTGAATTGTCGATTGAAAAAGCTTGTTCCAATGTCATTATTTCTCCTTAGTATTGCTTTGCTTAAAGCATCTTGTAAATTTGGGCCGAGATCCACTTTATCCAAGTATATTGGTTTTTCCAGACACCGAAGATAGAATATGCAAGAATTCCAAATCCAATGAAGAAAAGTACTTGGTTTATCCAGTAAAAAGCCGTTGCTCCGTAGATTCCCGCTCCTGGTATTAATTTGAGAGCCATTTGGATAAAGCCGAACAAAATATTTAACCCATAAGGGATAAACATAAATAGCAAACCAAGCAGTATTGACTGATAAATATGATAACGCAGAAAACGTGATTCGCCTTGCTTTAAAAGTAAAAGTACAAAACCCAATATCCCAAAAGAAAGATAAGAGAGTGTGCTAAATATTTTGTCTTTTATAGTGGTATCCAAAATAGCCTTAATTGGTAATTTTTAATTTAATAAATTATAAATGATTAAGAGTAACAATTTAAAATTGGTTCTACTCAATTGTTTGTAATATCTCAATTAATCTTAAATTCTGCTCTGGCCTTCCAACGGTAATCCGCACCAAGTCCAGTGGGGCACCCAGAAAGAGACTCGCATTACGGACAATGATACCTTGTTGTTTTAGATGGTTGCAGAGCTCTTGCGCACTATTATTAAATTTTGGCCCAGCAAGGAAGGGCAAGAAATTAGAGCGACTTGAGAAAACTTTAAACCCTAGATCAGTAAGCTCAGAAGTCAAAAACTGAAGACCTTCTTTGTTCATTCTGAGAGATTCATTGTAGAATTCATCATCTTCCAGAGCAGCAATGGCAGCAAGTAAACCAAGTTTATTTGTACTAAAGGGTGTCTGAAACTTCCGGTATTCATTTAATAAATCTTTAGGTATTACGGCCCACCCGATACGAAGCGCCGCAAGACCATAAATTTTAGAAAAGGTCTTTCCAACAATTAAGTTGCCAAACTTTTCTACTTTGTCTATGTTGGTTTCTCCGCTATACTCAGAATAGGCTTCATCCAAAAACACAAAGGCTCCATGTTTTTCGGCGGCTTTGATAATGGCTTCTATCGAAGGCCAAGGCAGAGTGTTGGCCGTTGGGTTATTGGGACTACAAACAAAAACCAGTTTTACTCCATCTTTGATTTGGGCTATGAATTCATCCACATCAAGATTAAAGTCGTTCTCAGGAATTGTTTGTACGTAAACCGGCTGAGCGTGAGACCACTTTGTGATAATTTCGTAATATTCAAAAGTGGGAGTGTGAATTAAGACTTTATCTCCCGGAGCAAGGATTAATCTTGCAATGCCTTCCAAAATATTATCCATGCCATTGCCAATTATTATCTCTGCGTCACCCAGTTGAGAGGCAAATTTTTTCTTTAAAGCCAAGCTTAAGTCCTTACCAAGAGCGTCAGGATAGACGTTAAAAGCGTTGGAGGTATTCAAAAACTCGTGAATAGCCCTAACTGAAAGAGGGGAAGATCCCAAGGGGTTTTCATTACTGCCCAATTTGATTATGGATGAAGGGGAAACACCTAGTTCCTCAGCAAGTTCTTCTGTACTTTTACCGGCCACATAGGCCTTTAAATCAGCAAGATAAAGTTTATTTAAAGAATTTATACTCATAATTTATTTTTAATCTTAACAAAAGGCCCAGTTCCAAACCCTAAATAAATTCTTTTTTTATTTTTAGAAAATTCCCCATATCCAAAAGATAATTCAGACAGATTATTTTAGAAATATCAATTTTCAAAATCTTTATATATTTATGATTTCATTATTAATTTTTGCAGTAGTCATTATTTTACTTGTGTTAGCTCCAGCTCTTGGAATTCACAATTTAATGAACAAAGAGAAAGAAGAAAATATCTACACTTTTGGCGCTGGTAAAGGCCCCGGAAAAAGAGTCCGCAAAGTTCGCGGTTCAACCAGATCTTTGGAATAACTTTTTTCAATAGTCGAGTGTAGGAGGGTTTTAAACCCTCCCCTACATCTAAAAAATTAACTTTTGCTTTCCAAAATATCCATAATGAATTTAGGCTTGCAAAGCAAAGCCTCAAGCATTTCTGGTTGCCAAAACTTACAATCCTTTGGTGAATTAATTTCTTTAATACTTGGTTTTTTAATTTCTTTTCCACTGGCGACCACAAAGCTCCACCAAGCCCCCGGATAGGTTGGAGTGATAGACCAGGCAATTTCACAGTGGGCGAAAACCTTATTTAAATTGCTCCAGCTTGCTTTAAGCTCTTTTGGCTGAGAAAGTGGCGATCCACTCTGAGCCGCGAATAAGCCATCTTCTTTGAGACTGTCTTTGACCATGGAGTAAAAATCCGTCTCAATCAAAGAGGCAGCAAAACCCTCTGGATCGCTTGAATCAGCGATGATTAAATCATAGTGATTCTTGGGTGCTGATTTTATAAATTCAAAAGCGTCTTGGAAAATAATTTTAACGCGCTTATCATCGAGCTTTGAACTTGTAATTGGCAAATGCTTTTTGCAGGCTTCAACCACTAGCTGGTCAATTTCAACCATATCAATATTTTCGATTGAAGCATATTTGCTAAGTTCTCTAACCGTTCCACCGTCTCCGCCGCCCACAACCATTACGTTTTTAATATTGGGTCTCAGGGCCATTGGTAGGTGGACAATGGTTTCGTGGTAGAAAAACTCATCTTTTTCAGTCACCATCATCAATCCATCAAGCATGAGGATGTTCCCCCAATCGAAGGTTTCAAGAATCTCTACCATTTGGTAGTTTGAGCGTTGCTTAAAAAGAATATTTTTCACACGAAAACCCAATGTTGTTTCGCGATATTGTTCTGAAGCCCAAAGTGAAGAAAGCATAGTAAAAAGTAAAATTAGTAAAGTAACAAATTGTTGTGAGTCAGCCGTCAAAGACGAAGAACTCAATAAATATCAGTGAAATAATACAAAACTTTTGAGAAAAAAACCGTATAAAACTGTTTATTACAAAAAGCTATTGTTTTGTTATTTATTTAATCATCGCCAACAACGTCATCCTGAACTTGATTCAGGATCTAAAAACATTAAATTTTAAAAATCAACGAGAGAAATAGATTCCGAGACAAGCTCGGAATGACGATGATTTCAACAAAACCAGTGCCCAGGAATTCATAAAGTGTCTTGAGATTCTAAAAAATTTTCAGCTTTGACAGCTCGGGCAAAAGTGGGTTCCACGCTGTCCTAGACGGATATAAGAAAGAGGCGATTCACACACAAGACAATTGCCTTTTTTGCGGCCATACACAAAAAGCTTCAAGGCATAATCGCCGATTGAACCGTCGGTTTGTACATAGTCTCTGATTGAGGTTCCGCCGGCCTCTATCGATTCGGCTATTACTTTTTTAATTGCATTAAATAAGCTTTCGGCTTCTTTTGGTTTTATGGAACTTGCTTTGCGCTGCGGCGAGATTCCGCTCAGGAACAAAGATTCATCAGCATAAATATTGCCAACTCCCGAAACCAGCTTGGTTTGGTCTAAAAGAATTGGTTTAATTGGTGAAGAGAATTTTTTGAGTTTAGCCTTAAAATGCCCCAAAGTAAAAGCTTCTTGCAAGGGCTCTGGTGCTAGCTTTGGAATGGTGCCTTGTTTTAAGGCTTCTTCAAATGAGTTATGAAGAGTCATACGACCAAAGGCTCTTAAATCCTTGAACCTAAGCTCTTTTCCATCACTTAGAGAAAACACCACATGAGTGTGAACGGGCAGAGGGACACTCGGCTCATGGCTTAAAAAGTTACCAGACATTTTCAAGTGCACAATAACAGTTAACCCGCTCTCCATAACCAAAAACAGGTATTTGGCTCGACGCTGAATTGAGCGAAAGCTTTGTCCTTGCAGCTTTTCTTCAAATTCTCGGGCGGTCACACCTTCTATGGTTTTATCTCTTCTGACGGTGACTTTGAGGATTTTTTTACCGACAATTTTTTGCTCAAGCCCCTTCCGGACTGTCTCCACTTCGGGTAGTTCTGGCATTTTGCTATTAAAAACTAAGAATAATATTTTAGCTTAATAAATTCATACTAAAATGAAAAGATAAATTCATCAAAAATCAGAACTTGAAACTCAATTTCACTTCATTAGAAAAAGCAATTGCTCAACTAGAAAAGAGCCTCAGGTTCAGCAAATCCAAACTTGCTGAAGATCCGGAAGTATTTATAGAATTTCGCAAGGCTTCCATTCAGTCTTTTGAGTTCACCTACGAATTGGCCATAAAAATGCTGAAACGGCAACTTGAACAAAATGCTTCTTCCAGCGAAGAGATTGACAGACTGAGCTTTAAAGATTTAATAAGAACTGCGGCTGAAAAAGGGTTAATAGATGAGCCAACAAAATGGTTTGAATATAGAGAAATGAGAAACCTAACCTCTCATAGTTACGATGAAGAGCGAGCAGAAGATGTTTATAAAAGACTATATAATTTTTTGAACTCAACAAAATTTTTGCTCGAATGCTTGACTAAAAGAAATATGTGAGGAAAGCTATTTTGTTAAATCTCGACAAAAATTTTCTCCAGTGCATACTAAGTATCCTCAAAATCCACGTCCCTGGCTACAAAGTATGGGCTTTCGGTTCAAGAGTTCACGGAGAAGGGTTGAAAAAGTTTTCGGATATAGATTTGGTTGTCATCAACGATGAGAGACTAGACTTGAAAACCTTAACTACTTTGAAAGATGCCTTTTCCGATTCAGATTTGCCTTTTAAAGTGGATATTGCTGAATGGACAACTCTTGATGAAGAGTTTAAAAAGATTATTTTGGAAAATTATGAAGTACTCCAATAACTAAACTAACACTTAGGCAAATCCCACTTGTACTTAACTGCCACGAGCCTAACGGCAAAAACTAAAAGGGCCGAAAGATAAACTACTAGCTCCGATTGAAGATTTAATTTTGTTAAAAGCAAAAACAACAGCCCGCCCGCCAAACAAGCGGTGGCATAAATTTCTTTTTGGAAAATTAGCGGAATCTCGTTGCTTAACACATCACGGATTACCCCACCGAAAGAGCCAGTAATAATCCCCATTAGTAAACTTGCCCACCAGTTCATGTCTTTGCCCAAGGCAACCGAAATACCTATGCTTACAAAAATCCCAAGACCAATGGCATCAAGGATTATGATTGGTTTTTCAAGCTTATGAAGATGGCTTTTAAAACAAAACACAACCAAAACCGCAAGAATACAAAGAATTAAATAAAGCGGATCCTTTAAGAAAGGAACAGGCAAATCTCCAATCAACATGGAGCGGAGCGTTCCGCCACCTGCGGCGGTTACAACGGCTAAAACAAGGCTACCCAAAATATCCATATCCTTTTTAGAGGCCACTAATGCGCCCGAAAGAGCAAATACAAAAGTTCCGGTGAGATCTAAAATGGTAATTAATTCTAAAAGTGGCATGGAAAAACCTCTCCCCTAAAACTCTTTTGGCCCCTCTCCTACAGGAGAAGGAGGATAACTAGGAAGTATAAAGTAAACCTAAAGATAGCAAGAAAAATTATCTTTGTCGAAAGTTGAAAAACAAAATAAAAGAGCGTCTTCAAGAGACGCTCTTTTATTTGAATTAAATTGTTTAGAGAAACTAAATTACTGCTTCTTGGTAGTAGTTTTGGTTTCTTTTTTTACTTCTGTCTTTTTGGTTTCGGTTTTAGCCGCAGGAGAAGTAGTTGTAGAAGTTGTTGCTTTGCTTGCATCTTCCTTCTTCACTTCTTCTTTTTTAACTTCAGTGGTTTTGGTAGCATCAGTTGCTGCTTTATCACCTTCTTTAGGAGCTTCCGTTGAAGTTGTTGCTTCTGTTTCGGTAGCGGCAACATTTATTTTTTCAAACTGTTTAGTTAAAACATCTGTTGCTAAGCCGCCAGTGGTGGACTCTACAAATTTACCGTCTTTATCGAAGAAGAACAAAGTTGGGATTGAAGTTACCTTGAAAGACTTGGTTAAATCTTTTTGCTCATCAACGTCCATCCGGAGGACTTTAACGTTAGGGAATTTAGTTTCAACTTCTTCGAGGGTTGGTTTAAACACTCTGCAAGCTGGGCACCAGTTAGCAAAGAAAAAGAAAACAGCAGGTTTGCCTTTAACCAAATGCTCTTCAGCTGCTTTTTTAGCTTCATCAGGAAGATTTGTGCTAACGCTTGTAGATTCTTCTTGAACCTCTTCTTTACTTGTTTCGGTGGTTGTGGTCTCTTTCTTAGCGCAACCGAAAAAAGTCATTGCGATTAATAAAACGAATATAAAATTCTTGTTTTTTGTAGTGTTCATTGTTTGCCAGTTCATTGTTCGTAATTTAATTCTTTGCCTAGATATCTTATAAGTTGTTAACGGACTTTATTAACAAACCTTATTAAATAGTGTAAATAAATCAAACAGAAATAGCAAAGGAATTTTTATTCACTTTTGTTTAGTTTTTTGTTCAATTATATTAATTTTATTTGTTGTCTCTTAACTTAATTAGTTAACTGGTCTCGTTAGAAAGCTTATCCAAGAGCTCAAAAAAGCCAGGAAAAGAAACATTTGCCCATTCGCTGCCATTGAGTTGTATTGGCTTATTGCAAATTAAACTTGCAATGCCAGCCGTCATAGCGATTCGATGGTCGTGCCCGGCCTCAAAGATATTTCCTTTAGGTTCAAAAGGATTTCCATCCGAACCTTCAATGATTAATCCATCCGGTTTTTCTTGGACTTTTACACCTAGAGAATCCAAGAGCTTAAACATAGCTTTTAGTCTGTCGGACTCTTTGACTCTCAGTTCTTGCGCGTCACTAATAATAGTTGTTCCTTTGGCTTGTGCCGCTGCCAGACAAAGAATTGGAATCTCGTCAATTAAGTTAGGAATAATTGAACCCTTAATTTCGATAGCTTTTAAAGAAGAAAACTCAACCTCAAGATCTCCTGTGGATTCAGTCTTGGTGTTTGTTGATTGACTAGCATTTTTAATGGTTTTAATCTTGCCTCCCATTGAAAGCAAAACCTCAAGCGCAGCGGTTCTAGTTGGGTTTAAGCCAACATTCGCAATTTTAATTTTGCTGTTTGGAACAATTAATCCGGCCACCAAAAAGAAACAAGCACTAGAAAAATCCCCGGGGATATTAATTTCGCAGCCAATTAACTTTGATGGGTGAATGCGGCAAGTTAAAGAATCAATTTGTTCGAGACTGGCTCCAAAGGTTTGAAGCATAATCTCGGTGTGGTTGCGACTGGTTTCAAGCTCTTTAACCGTAAGTGGAGCTTGCGCATTAAGCCCCGCAAGAATCAAAGCTGATTTTAATTGAGCACTAGCCACTGAGGTTTCTATCGAGCCACCGCTCAAAGACCTTCCCTGGACGCAAAGAGGAGCAAGCTCACCATTTTGCCTTCCGAAAATTTGAGCACCCAATTTGCGCAAAGGATCGGCCACACGCTTCATTGGTCTTTTTCGAAGGGATTCATCTCCGGTTAAGACTGCAAATAAACCATTTGGATTGCCAGCCAAAAGTCCCATCATAAGACGGAGCCCAGTGCCTGAGTTTTGGACATCCAAGACTTCGCTCGGTTCAATGAGTCCTTCAAACCCCTTACCCAGAACGGTTAAATTATTTCCGGTCGCGGTTTTTTCTATATCAACTTGCACGCCTAATTTGCTTACAACATTTAAAGTACTTTGCGGATCGCCCGCCAGAGGGAAGTTTTTAATAAAGCTTGTTCCGCTTGCTACAGCCGAAAGCATAATTGCCCGTTGCGCTATCGATTTGTCGGAAGGAACTGTGATGCTTCCATTAAGAGATTTTGTAAAGAGCGGATTAAGTGTTTTCATTGTTAAAAAATTAAAAAAAAGAATTCCAAGAAATAAAGCTTTTAAGTAAGCAAATTCAAAAATAAAAGGCGATCCCAAGCAGTTGGGATCGCCTTTTATTATAAGCTAACTGATAAAAACAATTACTCAGACTTTGTTGTTTCTGTAGTTTTTTCAGTTGTTTTAGTTGCTGAATCAGTTGAAGGAGCAGCCATTTTGTCAGATTCAGCTGTTGCAGATTTGTCTTCTGCTTTGGTTTCAGCTTCATCAGAAACGGTTTCTGTTACTTCAGTTTCTTCTTCAGTAGTAGTTGTTTGCTTAGGGGTACAACCAACTAAAATCATGGTTAAAGGTAAGGAAAGAGCTAAAAATTTTATCCAGTTCATAATAGAGTGAATCATTGCATAGGGGAATCCGACATAGAAATCATGTCTAGAACATTTTTGAGTATAACTGAAGTTACTTCTTTTGAAAATAGTTAAAGACTACAGAAAGCACCTAAATTTACAGTTTGAAAACAGAAAAATAATTTAATTTATTTTTATTTAATAAAAGTTTTTTAGGAAATTAGCCTAAATCTTAAATTATTTACCTGCAAACTATTTTTTGCCTCTCCGCTTTTGATAGGCTCTTTGGTTAGTTCACAATTCACGAGCTCAAGTAGTTTTTTACTTTGAAGCTGAAGATTGGCAATTAAAAATAAATTTTCAGCTTCAATAATTAGCAAACCTTTTTTTTTATCGAAGCTTTTAAAACGTGTTTTAGAAGAAACTTCCAAACGTTTCCAAATTTTTTCCAAGATCCTTCTAGCATCTTGCTCAGGATTGTTTAGATTCTTTTCCGACCAAAGGTTTAACAACTCGGTGATATTGGAAAACATAAAATTTATATTTAAGAAAGAAGTTTTATTAATTTATGAAAGTAGGATAAATTGTAAAATTCAATTTGAAAAACCGGTACTTAAGAAATTTGAAATTCATTAAAGCAATTAGATTAGCAACCACCATTAATCAAGATAGTCCAGCGGAAATTCGTTTGGCTGTTAAAGAGCTTTTGGAAGCTATGCTTGAAGATAATAATTTAAAAGTTGAAGATATTATTTCGGTCTACTTTACACTTACTCCAGATGTTAAATCCTTAAATCCCGCTACCGCCGTAAGAGAACAGCTGCAATGGAACAGTGTTCCTATGATTTGTGCTCAAGAGGCTTTTATCGAAGGTGGTATGCAAAAATGCATTAGAGGCTTAATCCATGCTTCTTTCGAAGAAGATAAAAAAGTTCATCACATTTATCAGAGAGAAGCAAAATCTTTAAGAATGGATTGGTCTA
>JANRMG010000144.1:0-9338 GCA_033761855.1 Candidatus Caenarcanales bacterium | reverse complement strand
GAACGGTTATCCAGTCGGCCATTTGGCAAGAACATTGAGTGAAGAATTTTGCCCAGTAGCTTCTCAACGGCCCAATGCCCTGGCTTAAAAAAATAATTTTCTTGCCGAGCATTTTGGCTAAAAACACCACTGAAGAATAATAAATCACACTTTTTAAACTGCTAACATCCTGAAATATAGAGCCACCACCCAGAATCAGAGCCTCAGAATTAATGAGGGCCGTAATGACTTCTAAAAAGTTAAATTTGGGAATAGCCTTGTAAAAAGGATATTGCTTGGCTGTAATTTTTTCGTTACCGGTAAAAATGTTGATTTTAAAACTCTCAACCGAATCCAAAAGCGCAATGGTAGAGCCCAGAAGAATTTCATCGCCAAAATTTTCTGCTCCGTAATAGCCTAATAAACAAACAGACTTCAATTTATTCGACGGTAGACGGGTAATCTGATTCGTAACTATCATACGCTGTTTTTGCTGAATTGTTTTGTTCAGAGAGTTTAAATTTACCTTTTGTTGAATAAACTTTTAAAGCCAAATTATGGTAAACCCAATAATTTTCAAAAACATTTATTACGTATTTTTGGGTCTCAGAGAAGGGAATCAGCTCTACAAATAAATCGGGATCGCTTGCCAGGTTTTGGTTTAACCATTTAGAGACAGAGCCGGGACCACCATTATAGGCTGCTACCGCAAGTTGAGGCTGATTATTAAACCTTTGAATTAAACCACTCAAATATTTTGTTCCCAATTCAATATTGTAATTTGGACTGCAAAGAGCTTTGAAATCGGGCTTAGGCTGTCCTAAACCTTTAGCAACTTCCGCTGCGGTAGATGGAAGTAGTTGGCATAAACCAATTGCATTAGAAGTTGAAACCACAGAGGGTTGGAAGCGAGACTCTTGCCTCATTAATCCTTGTACTAGGAGCGGATCAACGTTGTGTCTGGTAGCAGAACTCTCAACATTTTCGATATAAACAAAAGGATAGCTAAGAAGCCAGTACTCATGAGCTCTTTCAAAGTTTGGTTGCAGTTTGTTTAATTGTCTATTTGCAATTTGGGTGGCTTCATTTACTTTGTCTTCAACTCGAGCCAACATCCAGGCATCTAAGGCTGGGTATTTTGTTTTGTAATCATCAGGTAAAAGAGTTAAAGCTTCTTGCCAGAGATTCAAAGAAAATAATTCTCTCAATGTTGGATGAAGTTCCTTGATTTCCTCTTTGGGAAGTGGCCAAACCCATTTGCCTTCAAAATCTTTATGAGCAGAAAAATTTAAGACTGGACTGTTTGGTAGTCTCCAACCAAAGTCTTGTCCACCATTAAGAGCTTCAAGGCGACCTTTGGCTCTTAGAGCATAATAGGTTGCAATATGGGAATTTAAAATTTGGTTGTATAAACTTTTGGCTCTTTGGGTTTCACCAGTGGACTCAGCGTATTTGGCTAGCCAAAACATTACTTTGGCTGAATCACGAGATGTAGAATATTTAGATAAATGTTCTTGCCCCCATTTAATGGCAGTTTCGTAATTTTTGGATGAATAAAGCTGCCAAAATATCTCGGCTGAAGCCGAAGAAGCGAAGCTGGAAGATGGAAATATTCTTAAAAGATTTTTATAAATTGCACTTTTAGCTTCATTATTCTTATGAAAAGCCGCTTGTCTCCATAAAATATAAGAGCCCTTATACTCATCGCTTCGGTAGGTGTTTATGAGCTCATCAACATATTTGTTAATTTCAGCTTGGGATGAATTCCTGAGTAATAGATTGAGAGCGGTTTCAAAGTGTTGGTCTTCTTTGTAGTTTTTTAAGCCATATAAAAGAGTTCTTTGTCCAGCAGCCTTTTGCTTTTTAGCAATTTGCAATTCCCCGAGAGAAAGCCAGTTTTGCTGGTTAATATCAGAAGAAAGATAGTTGAGCGTTTCTGGGTTATCTCTTCTACCAGTTTCATAGAGATTTAAGCCAATTAAGGATCTTTGATAATTGTTGAGTGAATCTTTATTCTGGAGCCAAGAACTAATTACATCGGCTGAAAATCTCCCGCTAGGACTTTTGCTTAAATAATCCTGCCAATACTTATCTCTTTCAGAGCGATTATTGGTGAGAGTGCCAAGGTAGTAAGAGACACCAATGGCCTGCTGCGATTCTGGATAATCGGTTTTTACCCTTTTGAAGAGCTTAATGGCTTCTTCGGTTTTAGATTGTCTTAGCATAGAGCGTGCTAGCTCGTAATGAGCTGCTGTGACCGAAAGTGAATGAGGATATTTTCTAATAATTTCGTTACAAGCTTCAATTACACCTTTCTCATCACCAAGCTCACCAGAAATTTCTGCTATGTGTAGTAAAACTCTATCTGCTAAATAAGGAATATGTCTTAATCGGATTGATCTGTATTGTTGGAGAGCCTCTTTGGTTTCGCCCTTCCTTTGGTTAATTTGGGCGAGTATGTATAATCTCCGTGTGTCATTAGCTGGCGACATTCCCTGCTGAAGTTCTTTTAACTTTTCTTCAGCCAGATCTTTATTGGAGGGTAAAACAGCGATGGCTACTGCAAGATTTTTATTTGGCTGAAATGGCTTAAATCCTTGCAAATAGGTTTTGGACGTAAAAGATTTTAAGAATGGAATCTGAAGTGAGCTTGAAAAAGCAAAATACACTAATGCTCCAATAATGGCTGCCAAAGATATTATTGAAAATACAATTTGAATCCAATAGCTGTTACCAAATTTACTTATAAATTTATTTGTAAATTTGTTAAAGGGATTCTTTTCCATTTCATATTTATCCAGTTTAGGAAACGAATTCAAGCTGTTAATCTTTAAAACCATTTGCATCTTTCTTGGCTAATTTACTTAAGTCGTCGTTAAGTCTAGACAAATCCCGTACATCACTCATCTGGATTCTGATTTTACCCGAAGAATCAAAAGCTAGAGCCTTTAAATTTTCTCCCTTCCAATATTGTTTTACAAAAAGCATTGCGTATTGGTTCATGGCTCTCTCTGGGTCAATTAAAACAAAATTGAATGCTTCTTTGTGATTAATCCACAAATTTAAAAAAGTGGAAACATTATCCTTATTTTCTTGAGCTTTAGATTTATACATAAAAACAACTAATGGTTTCTTCGGATTAGTGGGTTTGGTCAGCGATGCCAGAACCAAAGAGTCGGGAAAAACCGAAAGAGTGTTTCTTTTGTCTTTTTGAAATTTAATTTTGTGTTCATTCAGTTGCTGAGGCGTAAAAACGTAATCGGCGGTATTTGCTGGGTTTTTAGCTCCTTGGGCGCGGTTATTAAAATCCTGAAAACTGCTCATCTTTATTGCTTCCGAAGGTCCAGCCTCTTTGGTGAATCTTGGGTTTGAGAGGGTTGGGAGAGGACATAGAAAAGTCATCAAGTAAAAAAATACAATACAAAAAAAGTTAAAGGGATTTTTAATCATAGTAAAACCTGCATGAAACAACAATAATTGAAAGATCAGTAATTTTATAAACTAATCTATGTTCTCTATTAATCCTTCTTGACCAATAACCTTGTTTATCGTACTTTAAGGGTTCTGGTTTACCAAGACCATTGAAAGGATCATTTTTTATATTTTCAATCAATTCAATTATTTTTTCAAAAATATTAAGATTAGAGTTTTTCCATTCTTGGAGCTGTTTTAATGCTTTGTGAGCAAAGATAATTTCTCTCATAACGAAGGGAAATTTCCTTTTTTAATTTCTTCAAAATCTACCGTAATTAAGTTTTTGTTTTCTTCAACTTCTTCAATTGTTTCTAAAAGTTGTTTTTTATTGGCTTTAGAACCGAAAAGATAATCAGTAGCATCTTGCTTATTGTTTAAATATTCAACAAAGTCAATAACTTCTTCTTGCTTTTCTGGAGGAAGTTTATCAAATGATGAAATCAACTTTTCTTTTAAACCCATCGGATGCCCCAATAAATATTTTTGATTAACTATTATCTTAACTTATACTAAAGATTATTCTTACTTTTACATCTCAGAGAACTTGTCTAAATCGGATGATTAGCAGTATCTTCTTAGTGACTTGCTTTAGTTCACAAAGTATTTGCAATAAGATTTAAGTGTCACAAAAAGATAAAATCATAGGAATAATTGGCTTGGGGCTTATAGGAGGCTCTTTGGCTTTGAAATTAATTGAGCAAAATTATAAAGTCTATGGTTTTGTTAGAGATTTAAATAGCTTTAAAACCTCATACAAAGCTTCCAAAAGTGTTTCTTTGGAAATAGAGGATAAATTTGCCAAAATCACTGACAGAATGCAAGAACTCAGCGAGTGTGATCTCGTATTTGTTTGCTCTCCGCTCAGAGCGCTTGTAGAAACTTTAAAAGAGATTCAGCCTTTTTTAAAGCCTGGTGCTGTGGTCAGCGACGTTGGGAGCGTAAAGTCTGTGATTTGTGAAGAAAGTAAAAAATTCTTCCGTAAGGATTGTTTTTTTGTTGGCGGCCATCCAATGGCTGGAACCGAAAAATCGGGTTTTGCTAATGCTTTTCCTGAGCTCTTTGAATCTAAGACTTGGGCTTTAATCGAAGACAAAGAAATGCCTGCGGATAAAGTTGTCTTTTTGGAAGAGACTATTCAGTCAACTGGAGCGAAAGTTATAAAAACAAATGCTCAAAGCCACGATCAGGCCGTTGCTATGATAAGCCATCTTCCACTCTTGCTTTCTCTTGGGCTTTTGGAGACAGTAAACAGCACACCCGACAAAGAGCTGAAAGAGCTTGCTTTGTCTTTAGCTTCCAGTGGCTTTGATGGAATGACGCGATTAGCTCGCGGCAACCAGACGTTGAATGAAGATTTATTAGGCCTAAATTTTGAGCAAGTAAAAAAGTGTTACCAGGATTTTTCTGAGCGAAGCGAAGAGCTTCTAAAGGAATACAGCTTGGATTAAGTTATTTAAATGAAGCTGTTAGAGGCTTGTTAGCTGTTTTGGTTCTTTACTAACTCTTAATTTGCTCCCCCCAAAGTAGGATAAATCACTTTTTGAGAACAAAGATAATGACACTTGAGCTAGATTCGATGCTATCCAACAAAGATCATAAAGTATATCAGGTGAATTATTATAATGGCTCAAACATAACTTTAGAAGAGCGTTCTCAGCTATTACAACAATTTCATTTAAGATTAGTGGATCCTAAAAGTCAGAACCTTGCCACCGAGATTTTTAATATCAAAGACCAAGTAGAGGTTTATCGGAAGAGAATCCATCTTTTGCCTTTTACCCCTCTCACACGGAGTGGCTCAGTGTCGCGGAGCGATAAAAACTTTTTGCTTGAAGTTTTGGATAGCTTTCTCAAAGACTACGAGATTTCTAGGTACGAAAAAAGGAAAACTTTAGAAATCTTGCAAATTATCGATTCAGAAGGGGTTTGGCATTTATTTTGAGATAAATTTTGACTTTCAGGATTTAATTGCGTAACATAAAGATATATTCATTTTTATATCTTTTTTGTGATTCATAATATAAATTCACTATCAAAGAGAACTTTTTTCCATTCTTCTCAAGTCCAAGCTGCTTCCACAAATACTACAAGTGTCCAAAGAGCAGCTGAGACTTCTCTAGAAGTTATAGATCCTGTTGTGTTGCAAGGACTCATTGACTCTCTTCAAGAGTTTAAGAATCCACAAACAATTGATGTTGAATCTTTAAAAAATTTAACTTTCAGTAGTAGAAGAGCTGATTGGTTGGGTTGGTTAAACACAACTATGAATGTTCTCTTTGTCGGATTGATGGGACTTTCTCTCGCTATGGGGCTTAGGCAATCGAGAGAAGTTAATAGGCCAGAAGCAGTTCCAATAACTAAACCATTTGACACGGAGCTTTTAAGCCATGATTACGAATTAAGACTTAAAGGTCTTATCGAAACTTTAAAGAGTTGGCAAGTACCTGGAAATAATATAGAGGGTTTAGCCAATGTTACTCTAAATATAATTTGGCTTGAAAAAGAGCTTAAGGCGATTGAAACAAAAGATATACAGTTTTTATCTCATAGAAAAGAGCAAAAACTAAATACAGAATTGGTGAAGCAAATTATAAATGGGCTTGAGAGACAAGTTATTGAGGGTTATAAGAATGCTGCACTTATCGATTACGAAAATCTTTTGAAAGTAGAAAATTGTCCATTTCCAGCCATTGATGAACTCAAGAGTATGCATACTGCTCTTGAGTGGCTTCAACAAAGTGACTCAAAAGCAATAGAAAATGGACCAGAAATTTCGCAAAATATTAAAGCAGCCTTAAATAATTTACCTTTTGAACTTTTAGTTTTGTCACCGCAAGAATTGCAAAACAGGTTTTTAAATAAGGGTAAACCTCTTCCGGTGCTTAAGTTCAATCCTCAGATTGAAACAGAAGTTTTTACTAATTTAATGGGCGAAGTTGAAGCTATCGAAGAGCAAATAAGAGCGAGAAATTTGTTGGAAAATCTAGTTTAATAAACTCATATTGACTTAAAACCGTAAGAACCTTAAAATGAAATTAAAGACTTATTAACTTTATATAAATTAAACACTTTTAATAAAAATTACATAATGAAAGTTCTTTTAAATAGTCAACATCAAAGAAAAATTAGATTAAACGATGCTCCGCAGAACAGGAACGGGAGAGGAACAACAGCGACGGTAGCTGCTCCGTCTAATGGTAATTCGGGTGGTGCTTCTGGGATTGATCCGGGGCAGGCGGCTTTGAATGCGATTCTTTCACAACCTTCTTCAGGAGAGCAGAACTCGCCATCAGTTGACACAAGTTCAAACGCTGATTCTGAAAAGAAAAGTCTTTGGACAAGAATTTGTGCAGGGATCTTAGCTCTAGGACTGATTAGTGGCGGGATTGTGATCGCTGCAAGGCGTAAAATAAATGGCGGTGCCGCTGGTGAAAAGGGTTTAGGGAGTGGTCGTTATGTAGCTAAAGATGGTACGAGACATGAGACTTGGGAAGCTCGTGATAACTACGAAGACAAGCAAAAAGATGAGAAACAGACTTCTACAGCTTTAGCTATCTGGAGCGGTAAACAAAAATACAAAGATATTGATGGAAAAGACGAATTTGAAGTTAGAGATATTATAAAAGCCACAGGAATATCAAGTAATGGAATAGTAAAGCATGAATGGGGTGATGTTTTTCAATTCCTAAAATAGATCCTCAGTACGTTCCAATCTTGTTAGAAATGTCAGCATATGCGGGAGCTAATTTTGATAGCTCAAATATGATTCGGTTTGATAAGTTAGATTTGACTATTAGCCAACTGGCTGAATTGGTTCCTGCAATTGTAAGGTGTAGTGAAAATCTTCCAAATAGCTCAGGGAAATATGTTGGAGAAGCTTCCAAGCCATTTCAATTTAAAAATATTAAACGTTCTGATTTATCAGATGGCCTATCAGAAGCAATAGCTGATTTAGGAGCATTGCAAAAGAAACTTGGTTTTGATGAAGGTGTTTATATTTCAGAATATGATTTAGATAAAGCTTTAGGTGAGATGTGGATTCACATTGTTGATGATGATAAAGTTCAAAGTCTCATAAGTAATCTACAAAAATACTTTAAATTAGCAAAATCTAAAATTAATATTGATCTCTCTCAGTCTATTTTTGATTCAATTGAAAGGGCTAATTTGAGATATTTTGAAATTCCTGTTTTTACTGATCAGTCTTTTGATAAAAAATGGGCCTTGGAAAGTTCTTTAGACGCATTTTCTAGTTTATTAAATTTACAAAGATCTTTTAGTTGGTCAGACAAGTTGTCAAATTCTGTTTACTCTACCGACAAAAAGACAAAGAAGTTTTGTTTAGATCTTGTTCAGCAAAATGCATTAAGGTTTATTAGTTGTTTAAGGGCAGGAAAAACGGGTAAACTCTCTAGGTGGGCGCAAGATGGACATACAGAACTTGACGATTTGAATCCAGATAATATGAAAAACTTTATATTACTTCCAACTCCTGCTGAATTGGATCAATGGTATCCAGATACTGGAGCACCAGGAAATACGCTCGGAGGTGGAAGCCAACGATCTTTGCCTGGTGAGTTGGGCTCTGCAAGAAATCCCGAGGTTTTACCACCAGAAGGTGGTGACGCCTGGAGTTAATTTGTTTAACGACACCCACCATCAAACCGCAAGGAACAACGAGGCAGGTAACTTTCTCCTTAAAACCAAAATTGCTTGGCTAAACAATAAAATTAAGCCAAGCAATTTTTAAGTTAAGTCAAGAACCTTTTGGATTAAGCGCCAAGTAACTTAAAAGCACCTTATTCCTGAATCAGATATCCCGGATTTTCTTTATTCCATAAAGCCACTATCTCACCTTCCGACTTGCCAATATTTTCTGAGTTTGCCCACTTGCCACGAAAGTTTATATTTACTTTCTTATCAAGATCTGGGTCTACCCTTACACCTAATCGATTACTTCTACTCCCTCTTAAATATATCTATTCATTCTATTAAATAATCTCTTAAAGTGTAATAAATTGTAAAGATATTAACACCCGGGTTGTATTTTAGGATTTGTATTGCTAATCTTTGTAAAATAGAAGGCTCTTGCAGGCCGTTTGTGAATTTTCTCACTCAGTATGAACTTTGAATAAATCATAACTGTAAAACAAAAGTAATGTCTATTTCTGTTAAAGCATTTAAAGGGCTCCGCAATACTACTATTGCTGCTCTAGCTACAACAATGTTTGGTTGCAGTGAGGGATCGTTCAATAGATCAGCAATAACTGATACTCAACCTAACGATCCATACGCATCGTTAGGTTGTAGTTCCTCGGCTTATACAACTCCATTAATAAGAAGATCCTACAATGCTATAAACAATGATTTAGTCCAATTATGGAAACGCTACGATGATATATTTCAACAGTTAGATAAAGATTCGAGACCTTATCACATATTCGGTGACATTAGTAAGGAGACTAAATTCTATGGAAATCCTAATGATATAAGATCATTTTTAAGATTAATCGCGCCTAATATTTACTCAAACTCTTCAATAATACGTGCTCTCTTCGAGAGAAAAAATTTAAAAATATACATAGATACAGAAGTTAGGACAATCAGTGATGGACTTATACCCTATGCGGCTAATAATTTCGATAGAGGGGGAAACGTACTAATTATTCATTTGGGGAACCTTCAACGTAAAGATCCTATATATGTTGAAATGGTGATTTTGGATGAATTAATGGACCAGGTGGCTTTTCTTGAACCTTATGAGGGTTTATCTGAAGAAGGTAAATTACAATTCATAACAAAGCAAGATAGAGTTAGGTACATTATTAATCAGATTTTATTTTTGCATGTTTATCACGAGAATAGACAAATATTGGATTCTGGAA
>JANRMG010000143.1:0-2899 GCA_033761855.1 Candidatus Caenarcanales bacterium | reverse complement strand
TGCATTTGAGAAAGTATTCAGCGAAGGATTTGAGTGAATTCCCAAATGATAGAGTTTGGATTTCATTACCAGGAGAGTAAAAACAGTATCCCTCAAACTTCTTTTCTTGGCCAGTTGGGTAAACATCAAGCAAAGAAACTGATCATAGCAACTAAATTCTCTGATTCTCTAGTTTCCATCATATCTTTCAACGCATCTCTTAAATTCGTCGTGGTCGATTAAGTCCATCAATTGAGCGAAGACAGTTTGAGAAATTGGCATAGTTTTTCCGTTGCTTGGATTACTATGAAATTCTCTCTAAAAAATATCGTTGAAAGATTAAATCTCTCAAATCACTCTCCTAATCAACTTCAAGAATGTCTTAACTGAATATTTAATGGGACACTAGTGAAAACATACTAATTTAAGAAAATTTTAGAGAGAGGTTACAAGGGGCTTGCGGTACGCCCCTTGTAATCCCGCTCCCGGGTCGCGACGACCCGAACCCTCTATTTTTCTGGGGGTGCATCCGTCCAATGCGCCTTCCAGAATCAGGATTCTTAACGGCGCATTTCGTTGATGTTAGCCACTTTTTAATATGTCAAACACGCACTATTAGTTACTAAAAATAAACTGAATAATTATCTCGTTATTGCTCTTTAGCTGGAGATTAGAGCCAAAGCTTGCTAACTTAGTTTAATTATGAGCAATATTTTACTATTAAACATTTTTGCCTTTCTCGCGGCGGCCTGTATAGTGGTTCCGCTCACCAGCCGCTTTAAGCTGGGTTCTGTACTTGGTTATTTAGTGGCCGGAATTGTAATTGGACCCTTTGGTTTAGGCCTAATTAAAGACCCCGAAAAAATAATGCACTTTGCCGAATTCGGTGTTGTGATGATGCTCTTTTTGATAGGACTTGAGCTTGAACCGCCTGTTCTATGGCGTTTGCGTAAATCCATAATTGGTCTCGGCGGTCTTCAGGTGTTGCTTACAACTTTAGTGTTTATGCTCTTGGCAATTTCTTTGGGTTATAGCTGGCAAATGAGTTTAGCTGTTGGAATGGCTCTTTCCATGTCATCAACTGCTCTGGTTTTTCAGATCATTGAAGAGAAAAATTTAATGAAAACGCCGCTCGGAGAGAATGCCTTTTCGGTTTTGCTTTTTCAGGATATTGCCGTAATTCCAATACTTGTTGTGTTGCCATTTTTGGCTCTTTCCCCGGTTGAAACACATGGTCATCATGAAAGTATAATTTCTGGTTTGTCGGGCTGGATGAAGTCTTTAGTTATTGTGTTAGTGATTTCGGGCGTAATTTTGGGTGGTAAGTATTTTTCAAGAAGCCTTTTCCGTCTCGTTGCAAAGACCAATTTGAGAGAAATTTTTACAGCAACTTCTTTGGCTTTAGTGGTTGGTATTACTTTGCTAATGCAAATGGTAGGAATTTCTCCGGCTTTGGGTGCCTTTGTTGCTGGCGTTACTCTTGCCAACTCCGAATATAGAAGAACAATAGAGACAGACATTGAGCCATTCAAGGGGCTTTTGCTTGGTCTGTTTTTTATTTCGGTGGGAATGGGTATGGATTTTAATCTCTTCTTCAAGCACCCAATCAATCTAGTTGGAGTTGTGTTTTTGATTGTACTAATTAAGGCCTTGATTCTCTTTGGTTTGGGGAAATTGTTTAAGTTAAGGATGCTTCACAATAGTGGCTTTGCCTTTCTAATGTCTCAGGTTGGAGAGTTTGCTTTTGTTTTATTCCAAGTTGCCGGTGGACTAAAGCTTCTAAACCAAGAACAAGTTAAGTTTCTCAACTTTGTGGTTGCACTTTCCTTCGCTTTAACACCTTTTCTGATGATTATCTACAATAAATTTATTGTTCCTCGTTTTATGAGCCAGCTTCCACAGAGGGATTTTGATACAATCGAACAAAAGCATCCAATTATCATGGCCGGATTTGGCAGATTTGGACAGGTAGTAGGACGATTTTTAATGGGGCAAGGCGTTAAGCTTACGGTCTTAGAGAACAACCCAGACCAAATTGAATTACTGCGTAAATTTGGATTTAAAGGTTATTTTGGGGATGCTTCTCGCCTCGATTTGTTGCGGGGAGCCGGAGCCGCCAAAGCAGAAATGCTCATTATTGCCGTCGATGATCCAGATACTTGTTTGACAATAGCAAGAATTGCAGTGGAAGAATTTCCTAATCTTAAAATCTGTGCCCGGGCCCGCAATCGACGCCATGCTTATGAGTTGCACAAATTGGGAATCAAATGCATAAAAAGAGAAACCTTTGACTCATCGCTTACCATGGCTAAACAGATAATGATTTTCTTAGGCAAAAAAGAATCAGATATGGAAGCTAAGGCTAAACAGTTTATGCTCCACGATGAAGCTACTCTAAAGAAATCCTTTGAATTCTTTGATAACGAGCCTGAAATGGTCAATTTCTCACGTTTAAGAAGAGAGGAATTAGAAAAGATTTTGCAGGAGGATGTGCAAGAAACAAGGGTTTGAAGATTAAATGAAGCTATTCTATGTTTTGTTGTTTACTTGTAAAGTACTATCAAGCAACTGACCTTGCCCCGATAAACCGGACAAAAAGTTAAGAGATATTCATGAGTAGTTCGAATTGAACAGAAGAGAGATAGTTAATGCTTGAATGCCTTCTCACCCGATTATAAAACATCTCTATGTATTCAAAAATATACCGAATCTAGCCTCCTCTCCTGAAATGAACTTTTGGTGATTGATATATTCAGTCTCAATCTTGCCGAAAAAGCTCTTTGTAAGCGCATAGTCGTGACGATTGCCCTTCCCTTTCATCGATTGATTCACTTTAAAAGTTTTCAACAGTCTCTGAAAACGGTGACTAGCATACTGAGAGCCTCTGTTCGAATGAAAGATTAAGCCATCATTCGGTTTC
>JANRMG010000142.1:0-2190 GCA_033761855.1 Candidatus Caenarcanales bacterium | reverse complement strand
CGGTAAATTTGGATTGGAGAAAATCTTCGATAATACCCTCAGAGGAGTTGATGCTTACAAACGCATTAGGGTAAACCGTCAAGGACAACCAATTGAAAGAGTTGATTTGGACGAAGTTACTAATGTAAAAACTCAATCGGGTACGGATATTACTTTGACGATTGATTTGGACTTGCAAAGAGCCGCTGAAAAAGCAATTGGGGACAAGGGTTTCAATGGAGCAATTATTTTAATTGATGCTCGAAGCGGAGAGATTTATGCTTTGGTGAGCAAGCCGAGTTTCGATCCTAATGTGTTCACTTCGAGCGTAAGTGGAGATCTTTGGAAGATCATTAATTCTAAAAAGACTTTTCTTAACCGTGCAATTTCGGCTTACCCTCCTGGAAGTATTTGGAAACCTGCAGTTCTGTTGGCTGCTTTGGAGACAAAAGCCGTAAAACCTGGAGACAAATTTAAAGTTAGTGGAGCATTTTATTTAGGACGCACTCGCTTCGGTGATTGGACGAATAAAACCGGTATTATGGGCTTGCAAACTTCTTTGGCTTGGTCCAGAGATACAGCTTTTTATCAGATGGCCCGTAAAATGACGGACAAGGACATTACCAGAATAGGCAAAATGTTTGGAGCTGGCAAAGGAACTGGGATAGAACTTAACAGTGAAAGCCATGGAAGCGTTCCAGACAAAGAGTACAAAGCCAAATATCTGAATTCACAGTGGTATCCTGGCAATACCTTGCATTACTCAATTGGTCAAGGCTTTTTGCTTATGACGCCAGCCCAAGCCGTAAGAATGGCTGCAGGAATTGGAAATGGTGAATTTATTCCTAACTTGCATTTGGTTAGACAAGTCGGTAACCAGCTTCCAAAAACCTCTCGCCACGACACAATTAAAGCTCTACCCGAGAATCTACAAATAGTTAAAGAGGGTATGAAAGAATGCGTTGATTCGGGGACTTGCCAAATTGTAAAAATGCCCGGAATTACTATTTCAGGTAAAACAGGCTCGGCTGAAGCACCACCAAACCGCAAGACCCACGGTTGGTTTATTGGTTATTCACCGGCGGAAAACCCCGAGATTGCGATAGCTGTATTCGCTGAGGCCGCCGGTCATGGAGGAGCAGTAGCCGCACCAATGGCTAAAGATGTAATTCTTGCTTATTACGAGAAATACCATGGTTACAACCTCAAAGCCGAACAAGAAAAAATGTGGAGAAAGGCTAAAGGTTTAGAGGTTCCTGCTGAGGTAAAGCCAATCATTAGAAAGGAAGAGAGAATAGAAGTAAATGTTAATTCCAATACTTTAAATAACGCCTCTGGAAACAATACATCCAGTAATGGTGCTTCCAACAATTTAGAAACTGATTAACTCTTGTTGACAAATTTTTTGAATCTAAAACAAGCAAATTTGGCTGTTAAGTTATCATTTAAAAGCTAAATAAAATTTACAAAAATCTTTTAATAACATTTATTTTCAAGAGTAAAATTCTTTAATGGCCATCAATCCACAACAAATTATCAATGTCGGTACTTCCTTTGTTTACTCTTGGATTCCGGCTCTGCTTATACTTTGGTTTTTGATTGCCCGCAAAACTGGCACAAAACTTTTACCGCCTTTGGCTGGATTTATGGCCGGAGCAGCGCTCTCTATTTTGGCCGGATACGGAAATGGATTCGCCTCCGCTAAAATTTTTCCCGGCTATGAAAATCCAGCTTTTTTCTTCTCTGTCGGTCTAGTTGAAGAGAGTATTAAATTTTTAGGAAGTTTTTTAAGTTTATTTATTATTTCCAGGCAAAACTGGAAGCAAGATTTCCATCGAAACTGGCTTGCGCAGGCTATTTCAGGCTCGCTCGGATTTGCTGCCGCCGAAAACTTTGTTTATGGAATCGATGGTCAGGGCGGAATAGCCAGAGTTATACCTTTAATTGCTCATACTTTTTTTGCTATTTTTTGGGGCTATGGTTTTTATAAATTCTCTCTAGAAAAGAAATCTCCTAAAAAGTTTTTGTGGCTTCTTCTTGGACTGGCTGAGGGAATAATTTTGCACGGAGTCTACGATTGTGTTGTCAGCGAAACCGTTATTCCAGATTTTGCCAAAGCCATTGCTTGGATAGTTTTGGGTTTGATGATATTTGGCATTATATCGCTCCATTCACGTATAGCCAAAAAACTCAGGCATGAATATTATGGCC
>JANRMG010000141.1:0-5360 GCA_033761855.1 Candidatus Caenarcanales bacterium | reverse complement strand
ACTATTATTATAAGCTTGAACAAAATTAGGATCGAGTTGAATAGTCTTTTTATAATCTTCCAAAGCACCCATATGATCGGCCACTAGGCGTTTTGCATTGCCTCTATTATAAAAAGCTTTTAAATCTTTTGGATTAAGCTCTATTGCTTTTGTATAATCCTGAATTGCTTCATGGTAACGGCTGCTTAACTTCTTTGCATTCGCACGATTAAAGTATATTTCATAAAGTTTTGGGTTTAGAGTTTGAGCTGTATCAAACTCTTTTATAGCGGAATTATAATCGCCTTTTGCAAGCTTCTCTATTCCACGATTAACAAATGCATTAGCTGATAATGGATTTAATTCTTTTTTATAATTGTAGTCAATCAATGAATTTGAGAGTCCAGATTGAGAGGGCTCAACCACATTGGAGCTCTTACTAAAACCGCAGAGAGATGGCAAGAAAAGAACTGTTAGAAATAAAAAACATATACGCGGTTTGAACATATCATCAATCTGCCTACTTTCATCATGATAAAGTTTGACTAATGGTTTGAAAAGGTAATGCAATAGATAGTTCAATACAAAATATTACTCACTATTAATTCGGCTTTATTGCTTAAGAATGAATGGAAGAGCGATTTAATCTTACAAAAAGCTAAAAATCTTAAAAAATTAAATTTAGTTCAAATTCCAGATTTTATTATTGCTTTATTTTTCTAGCTTAAAATTGCTTCGAGGCAGTAAATGCATTTATTTTCTTGCTAAATAAACGAGACCCCTGGAAATTGTTGCTTTTCCCATTCACTCTTTAGTCCAAACCAATCAGCGATTGTAGCAGCAGTGTCGGTAAAACTTGTTCGAGTGCCAAGGCTTTTGGGCGGCAGTGAAGGAGAATAAGCGAGAATTGGAACATATTCTCGAGTGTGATCTGTGCCTGGTACTGTTGGGTCACAGCCGTGGTCGGCTGTAAGAATTAAAAGATCATCTTCTTTTAAAATATTTATCCAATTACCAACTTCCAAATCAATCTTCTGAAGAGCATCCGCAAAACCTTCAGCGTTATTACGATGGCCAAAGTGTGAATCAGTCTCTACGAGATTAGCAAAAACAAACTGATTCTTTGAATCGTTCTTTGAATGAATGAATTGAGTTATATTTTCTAAACACTTTTCGTTACTTTTTCCGTCAAGAGCTTTACTTATTGCTTCGCTACAAAAAATATCGTTTATTTTACCGATTGAGACTGTTTCAAAGCCTTTATCTAAAAGAAAGTTTAGGAGCGTTCTTCCTCGCGGTTTGATTGCGTAGTCATGCCTGTGCTCGGATAAGCGATAAAATCCTTTGCCGCCCGCGCTTTTAGATTCTCCCGCAAAGGGCCTGGCAATAACTCGGCTGGCCTCATGTTCACCCGATAAAATCTCTCGGGCTGATTCGCACCAACTGTACAAAGTTTCCAATGGGATTCGGTCGACATGGGTTGCAATTTGAAAAACGCTATCAGCAGAAGTATAAACAATTGGCCACCCCGAACTCAGGTGGGCTTCCCCTAGCTTGTCTAGTACTTCCGTTCCAGAAGCTGGTTTATTACACAAAACACCGCCACAGTTTGTCCGCAAGATGAACTCGTCAATGATTTCAGAGGGAAATCCCTCTGGGTAGACTGGAAAAGGTTTTTCTACAATTAATCCTGCCATTTCCCAGTGACCCGTTGTAGTATCTTTACCCATCGATGTCTCAGCCGCTTTACCCCAAGAGCCAATTGGTTTATTTGTTGCTTCAACACCAAGAATTGGTGCAATGTTACCGATTCCAAGCTTTTGTAGATTAGGAATATTAAGCCCGCCACAAAACTTTGCGACATTTACAATTGTGTTTGCCCCGGGCGGATCATCAAACAGCTGCCAATCTGGCATTGCACCGATGCCGCAGGCATCTAAAACTACTAAAAAAGCTCTTCTATTTTTCATTTAAATTCTTATAAACTGTATTTCTGCTTAGATTTTAATCGTTTTTGTTGATTGAATCATCTTTTGTTTTGTATTCAGTCTAAAATAGTCTTTTAAGTTTTATAGCAAGAAAAAGCTGATGGTAACTCCCCAATGATTACTTTAAGTTCAAGTAAAATAGACCTTTGGTATCAATGTCAGTTAAAGTTTTACGCTCATTGCATCCTTGGGTTAAAGGGAGAATATAGTTTTGCAACTGAACCGCGAATTCAATTGGGAAGCTTACTGCACAGATATTTTCAAGATTTTTATAAAAACCACCATCAAGTTTCGCTCTTCGAGAAAGACAAATCAAAGCTCGAAAATTTACTAAAACTCTTTGAGACTGAATGGAAGAGCTTAAGCAAGAAATTAAATTTTAAAAATGAGGGAGACCAAGAAGCTTATTTTTTTAAAGGACAAAAAGCGCTAAAGAACTTTTTTGCAAGAGAAGAAAGTCGGGACTTTCATCCGCCGCTTTATATAGAGCAATGGTTTAATTTTCCTTTAAGTAAAGTAAAGTTAAATGGCCGCATTGACCGAATAGATCGCGAAAAAAATGGCAAGGTCACAATTATTGATTACAAAATTACCGATAAATTGCCCAATTCATCGGAGTTAAAGGATGATTTGCAGCTCACAATTTATCATTTGGCTTGCCAAAACTCAATACTCAACGAGACGCCTTCGGAACTTATTTTGTATTATCCAGTTCAAGGAGAAACTTTCCGAACAACCCGAACGAGTAAGCAACTAGAGAGTTTTGAACAAAGCATTGAACAAATCCTCGCTGAATTGGATGAAAAGAAAGACAATCTTGGACTTTACGCTACAAACCCTGCTGAATGGAAATGTAACTCTTGCAGGTTTAAAGCCAATTGTCCTGAGCATTCAAATAAAGACCTTTCGGTTGAGTTGTCTTTGAAAGAAGCTGAGGAGCTGGCTGAAAAATATGGTTTTTTGCTTAGTCAAAAAGACCAAATAATTATAGAAATTGCCCAGATAAGAAAAAAGTTAAAAACTTTTATGCTTGAAAACAAATTGACTTCAATTGGAAAGATTTTATTAAACGAAGAATTTTAAAATTTAATAACAATCTAACAATACAGATCTTTTGTTTGTGAAAAAATTATTTAGCAAAAATTTTCTCTTTAAATGATTATTCGTTCGCTTAGAAACATTTTAATTAAATATCCTTCAATGGTCAGAAAACCAATTCTTAATACTTTAAACAAAGTTGACGATATTACTGCATCATTTGAACCAGCTGACAATCCAGAAACTCGAAATACGCTTTTGGCTGAAGCTTTAAGTGAACTGACTCCCCAATATTTAAGAGGAACACAATTTGACTATTCTTTTCTTGTTGAGATGTTTAAAAACGAAGATTTTTATAAGATTTTATCAAAGCTTGCTTATGCTGTTGAACAGCCAATAAGACAAGCCTACCGAAGATCTAATAATAAAGATGAATTCGATCCCATTCCTATTGCTTTAAAAACTTTAGATAGTCAAAATTTAATAACTGATTCTTTTTCAAACAGAAACGAACTATCAACTCCCTTTCTGTCTACGCTTGAAATTTGCTTACAATTAAAGGCAGATGAAAACGAGCATTTAAATTTATAAAGTTTGATCCTTTCCTAAGGGTTTTCCAATATGGTCATTTCAGCACTTACAAATATTCTTAAAACTTATTCACCGGTTCTAAAGGCTCCATTAAAAGTGGCAATTGAGAAAAGTATCGAATATTCTCAAACATCCCCCATTCAAGATTATCAAAGAGAAAGTATTCTCAGACAAGCGTTAATGGAACTAACACCCCTGCCTCTGAGAAATTCTTTTCTTAAATTAACTTATCTGGTGGACGATCCAGCCATAAGAAATGATGAAATCTATCAGTTACTTTTACAATGTGGTCGATTTGCTGAGGAATTTGTTTGTAGAAAATATTTAGAGACCGAAAACTGCAATCCAGTAGATTTAGCTTTAAAAGCTTTAGAACTCCTGAAAAACCAATCTAAAAGAAATCTTGAATTTTACATGAGCACTTTCTTTATAAGAATTTTCTTTGAAGATATAAACTGTAAGCTTTGGTTTGTGCAAAATAAGTTTGAACTCGATCAGAGTCTGAATCAAGAAAAACAAATAAATACTTAAGCAATCATATTAAAAATATTTTGTAAATCTTTTTGTTCGTTCTTTAGCATTCCTTCAGCTAATGAGCGTTCCATTCTTAATGAATTAAATTGAGTGGGAAAAGTAGAGAGACTAGCCATAATTGGGGCAATTTGTACTCCCTGAACTAAACTAGCTTGAGCAGCTCCATAAAAAGACAAATGAGATTGCAAATTATTATATAAATTCGATTCTTTTTGAAACGAATTTGCAATTGACATTCCTGGAGAAAAATCTAAACTCATATTCATAAACCTTTTACAGCTCTTTTTAGAGCTTAACCCTAGTATGATCTTCGCAAATGGAAGTTAAGAAAAGATTTACTGAACTCAGTGATTTCCACCTATAATCTATGTAAATAACAAAGTGGAAAATTTAAATCTGTGCTCTCCCATCTAAACGGCATTGTCGATAGCAAAAACTTTAATCCTAACTTTTGTGTAGTTGATGTTAACGGAATTGGTTTTACGGTTTTTGTTAGCCACAAGGCATGGCAAGACCTTAAAGTGAATGAAGCAGCCAAACTTTATACTTCGCTCAGCATTTCTCAAGAGAACGTTAAAATTTATGGCTTCGCTCAACAGTGGGAGCTAAAGCTGTTCGAGATGTTAAATTCAGTAAAAGGGATTGGTGCAAAGTCAGCGCTAGCAATCTTGGATTCTGTTGGGCCGCAAAGAATACTGGAGGCCGTTCAAAAAGAATCAGCAGAGATTCTTGCTTCCGCTCCAGGAGTAGGTAAAAAGACGGCTGAGAGAATTATCTTTGAACTAAAACCAAAAGTTCGTGAGTTACAAATGATTTGCGGTAACACATCTGATGATGCCTCCGGAGGCAGTGATTTATCTGGTTTTAGCGAAGTAATGAGTATTCTTGAATCTTTAGGTTACAACCAATTTGAAATTGATAAAGCTTTAAAAGCCAATAAAAAGGATGCAGAGAGTAATACGCAAGATATGCTCAAAGCTTGCTTAACTTGGTTGAATAGTAATTAGGTCACCTCTCCCCCAACCCCCTCACCTTGACAGGCAAGGGGGCTTTTATTTTGGGCTCCTCCTGTCAAGGAGGTGGGGAGGTGATGCTAGACACTATTAAGAAATTTCCATAAATGCTAGATTAGAAATATTGTAGTTAAATTCGCATTTTGGCAGAGTAATTTATGGTCTCAACAATCGATGAAATTAAAGAGCCAACCGATTCAATCCCATCTATAAATAT
>JANRMG010000140.1:0-10280 GCA_033761855.1 Candidatus Caenarcanales bacterium | reverse complement strand
TGATTTAAATTTTTAATTGACTCTTTAATTGCTTCTTCTGTTTGAGAAAGAATTGGAGCTCTCATTTGCAAAATTGTCATGGCGTGAGCTGTCTCACCAATTGAATTAAAAAAACTTTCTAAATGACAAAGGGCTTGATTTAAATTTTCATTTAGATGGAGCGCTCTTCTGTAATTTCCTCTTGCACCATCAAAATAATTTAAATTTTCTAAAGCTTTAGCTCTGAGTTCGAATGCATCAATCAAAGGCCAATTAGAAATAGATTGACCAATTTCAGCTAAGAAACTTTCTAATGAATTTCTATCATTAACTTTTACCAAATTGCTTCTAGCAATTTCTAATTGTCTCAATGCCAAAGCGTAATAAGAGCTGGTTTCATTAATTAGTGGATTTGTTGGAATTGTACTAAGTCCAGGAAGTCTCTTTGTTTGAGACAAAGCTGGAGAAGTTCCTCCGGGAAAAGTTATTTGAACTTTGAGCATAAGAATAATTTAAAACGTATTACATTCTATCTTTTCTTTCTAAAGATGACAAACTTTATAGAAATTAATTAATTTTATGTTCTTCGAACTTTTATTCAAACAACCCGAAACTTTCGTATCGACTGTCATTTTAGTGGTGGTGTCGGTAATTATTCATGAGCTCGCTCACGGTCTGGTTGCCATAAGCCAAGGCGACAACACCCCGAAAGAGCTTGGGCACATAACTCTTAATCCGGTCACTCATTTGGGCTGGGCAGGAATTGTATTTTTGTTTTTATTTGGTATTTCTTGGGGGCAAATGCCCGTTGATAGGCGTAATTTCAAACATGCTTCTTGGAGTAATATTTTGGTTTCGGCTGCGGGACCTCTTTCAAACTTGGTTTTAAGTTTTATTTTTATTATTGGAATTGTAGCTTTTTCTTATTTTAAGGACTTTTTGCCTTTTAATCATGGATTTGCAATTAAGTTTATGTTTGTGGGAGCTGTTATGAACCTGGTTTTGTGTTTCTTTAATTTGTTACCTGTGCCACCCCTCGATGGGTTTAGCATTGCCAGTGAGGCTATGCCCCCACTAAAATCTTTGGCTAAAAATCCATACTTGCCTTTAATTTTTCTTTTGGTAATTTTTAATGTGCCGGGTTTTTGGAAGAATATTTATTCTTACGCTCAATTGATCGTTGAAGCAGGGGTTGTTTATTTCATTTCATTATTTTCTTAATTTCTTTAAGCCCCGAAAAGAGGCTTGGCTCGTGGCAGCGAATAATATTTACTCCTTTGTTCAAAGCAAAGGCTGATACCACACAACTTGCCCAATCAAGATTATTGGCTAAAATATTAGCTGAATCTGGAAACTGTCTTTCAAGGCTGAGATTCCAAAGTTTTTGAACAAATCTCTTTCTGGAAGGCCCGATGAGAATTGGCAAATTAAACTTAGCTTTTAACTTTTCTAAGTTACATAAAATTAATATGTTTTCTTCAGGACTCTTCCCAAAGCCTAAGCCAGGGTCCAAAATTATTTGCTTTTCGCTCATTCCATTTTGGAGAGCAAAGTCAATTTTGCATCTAAAAAACTCACTTATTTCCTCCATTATCTCGGGGTTGTTCTTCGAATAACTCTTGGATGGAGGAATCCCGCGATGGTGGTTTAGCACTAAAAAATTATCAGGAAAATCCGCTAGGACTTTAGCAAGGTTGTTTCCTTTACTATTGATGTATTCGAGTGAACTAACATCATTAATTATTTGAAAACCACTTTCTAAAGCCAATTTTGCGACTTTGGGTTTTCTCGTGTCCAAAGAAAAATAAACATCGGTAAAAGGTAAAATTTTTATTCCATCTATAATTGGCAGTAAGCGCTTTAGTTCCTCATCTTCATCAATCAGGGTTGAGCCTGGTTTTGTTGATTCTGCACCGATATCAATAATGTTGGTTTTTTCATCTATTAATTTAATTAGTTGCTTTGCGGCATTCTCTTGCCCGAGATACTTCCCTCCATCGCTAAAGGAATCGGGTGTAATGTTGAGAATCCCCATTAGGAGGAGCTCTTCCCTGTGTATTTTTAAGTTATTCATTGGTTTAATCTCCTGAAGAGAACCCCAATCCCAGCCTTTCCCCTATAGAGAATGAGGCTCCTAGGTCTTCGCTCTCGCAAAGCCCTGCAGAGCAACCCGTGCTCACGCACAATAAAGGGAGGAAGGAGCAAGAAACAGACGATTCGTTCTCCCCCTCTCCTTTAGGAGAAGGGCTGGGAGTGAGGTTCTTGAAAGAATTAATTATAAGACTGAGAGATTATCCTTGCATTTTACAATTCGTTTTAGCTTTTTCTTGCTCAAATCAATAAAATTTGCGATTCTATAATCAAAGATCAACCTAAAACATTTACCTAAATTATTTACAGGCATTTTATCGATGAACGAAGCCAATTTATCTGCAGGTTTTCCAATTCTTACACTTTTGATGATTGTGAGCTTGTTGAGCTCATTCATAATCGCTTTAATTCCATCAAAGGGTAAGTCCACCGAAGAAGTTGCTCTCTCCTGTCGAAGAGTTTCGCTAATTCTTTCGGGGGTTATTTTAGCTTTAACACTTGTAATTTTTTATATGGGCTTTGAACCATCCCAAAAGGGAATCCAACTGGTAGAAGCTTATCCGTGGCTTGGTAATGTCTCTATGTTTAAGCTTGGCGTCGATGGTTTGTCTGTTTCTATGGTTTTGTTGATGGGGCTCTTATTGCCCTTAACCATTATTGCAAGCCATTCAATTGCTTCTAAAACGAAGCCAAAACTTTATTACTCTCTTTTATTCCTTTTAACTACTGCTGTTCTTGGTGTTTTTCTGGCTCAAGATTTATTGCTATTCTTTGTCTTTTGGGAGTTTGAGCTGCTTCCCATGTATCTTTTGATTTCTATTTGGGGCGGCGAAAACCGACAAAAGGCTGCCAATAAGTTCTTGATTTTTACTTTTTTGGCTGGAGCTTTCATTCTGGCTGGAATTCTTCTTCTGTTCTGGCTTTCGGGCGGCAAAACTTTCTCTATGTTCGAGACAGCTTATAATTTCCGCTTGATTCAAACACTTGGTCCTCTTGCCCAAAACCCAAATATAGTAAAAGGGGTTTTCTTATTATTCTTGGTTGGTTTTTGTATAAAATTGCCTTCAATTCCTTTTCATACCTGGTTGCCCGAAGCTCACGTTGAGGCTCCAACTCCAGTTTCAATGCTGTTGGCTGGTATTTTGCTTAAGATGGGTGGCTATGGTTTAATTAGGTTTGGCACAGAGTTTTTCCCAACAGCGCTGGTTGATTGGGCTCCTTATATAGCAGTTTTGGGTGCAATTAATATTCTTGGTGCCGCTATTTTTTGTCTTGTTCAAGATGATATGAAGCGGGTAATCGCTTATTCGAGTGTTAGCCACATGGGTTTTGTTCTTTTAGGTCTTGCAACGCTTACTTCCCAAGGAATAAATGGTGCAATTTTCCAAATGTTTAGTCACGGTGTAATTAGTGCTGGACTATTTATGCTAATTGGTGTCATCTACGAGAGAGCGCATACCCGAAAGATTTCCCAGTTCCAGGGTTTAGCCGTTAAAATGCCAGCTTTCTTTTTCCTTTTCTTGGCTCTTTCAATGGCAAATTTGGGACTTCCTCTCTTATCCGGATTTGTTGGTGAATCCATGATTTTCTACTCAGCTTTTACCTCGCAAGAAGTCCTTTCAGGGCTCCAAATTTCGGCGGCTTTAAGCACAATTGGTGTGATTATCACGGCTGGTTATATGCTTTGGTTGGCTAAGAGAATGTTCTTTGGTGAAGAATTACCAAAATGGTCTGGTTTAAAAGATTTAGTATTTTCTGAAAAGCTTGTTCTATTCGGCTTTTTCTTTATGAGTTTAATTTTAGGTGTTTATCCAAAATTATTAACCGATAAAGTTGAGGCAAGTGCAAGCAATATGGCAGACGTTGTAATACAATCTAGACAAAAGTAAATGCAAGCTACATAATAGTGAGTAGGGAAAATATTAAGAAAAGATAAAGTAAAATTCTTTTTTAAATTGTAAAATCTTTATTTTAATAATTTATTAACCTTTCATTTTAAATTTTTGCTTATTAATGGTCAGCAGGATAGAAAAACCAACTTTGCCAAAAAGATCGATCAGTGCTCGAAACGGATCTGCTGATCGTCAAATACCATCGTCTTCAGAAAAAGAGGCAATGGTAGCTAAAGTTGAAAAAGATGGGCTTCCAGTTAATAAAATTTTAGAAGCAATTAAAAATACAATTCTGCACCGAGAAAAAGCTGGAGTAAATCTTCCTAATTGGTTAACAACCTTAATTCCTTTATTTGTTGCTCCAACATTAATGTTGGGTTTAACTTCTCGAAGCATTGCTGATGTTAATCTAAAAAACTTTCATCAACCAAATTCTATTGTTTCTACCCTGCGAAACTTCTATCCACCGGCTTATTCATTGATGATGCTTTGTGGATTTTTAAATGGTTTTGCTGGTTATGCTTCTATTTCCCGTATGACGTCTTATTTCTTATTATTCTTGGGTTCGCTTTACGTTTGGGCTAGAGAGAAGGAAAGGAACTCAGCTTTACAAGAATTAGCTAGATTAGGAGAAGATCCGAATTCACCTAATGCAAGCCCGAGAGCAATTCTGCTAAAGCATAAATTGGCTCAGGCCACTGCTGGAATTTCTGCCTTTGCCCGAATTTATTATTGTGCAGCAATGTCATTTACTTTTTTGGCTAACTCAACTCAAGCTTATAAAGGGTTTAAGTATGAGCCTTGTAAAGCAAGAGATTTAAATGGAATTTGGGCTCATTTTCGTGATAATTGGAAACCTAACTTTGACAAAGAGCTTGGAGCCGGTTGGTTTTTTACCAAAAAAATATTTTCTTTGGATTCTTGGAAGAATATTGGTTTAACCATGGCTGGCAAGGATGCAGAGTATGAGCAAGAAAAAATAATTTCTAAAGGAATTACTAATCCAATCCGAAAAATATTAATTAGGTTAGGGAAACCAGAAATTACAGGAGTGACTACTATGCTTAATGGCTTGTCACGCTTTGTGAGCGTTGCTGGAACTGCTTATGCCGTTACTCAATTGGGTGGTATAGAAATCTTTAATGACGAAGACAAACTTTTACAAAACCCTGAGATTGAAAAAATTGAAAACCAAAAACCGCTTATGAAGGCCATTTACGACTCTACAATGATGATAAATAATATTGGAAATGCTTTTATGGCAATTTGTTCTTTATCAACGGGATTTAATCCAGATTATGCCAAGGCTCAAGGTCAGCTTTCGGCTGGCCTGCAAACTTTGGGTGCTACCTTGCACATGGTTTCTGTATTTTGTGACACAAGTGGTTGGTTCCTATTTGGACAAGCCTTTAAATTGGGAAGCAATGCTTGTTTCCAGCTTGCAAACAGTTTTGGTGCCGCAAATAAAGCTGTGCCTTCTCTCATCCGCAACGATTTGCTAACGGTTTAATAACCAAAATTCTTAGAGCCTATTTTGCCGTGGGCAGTTTATTATATGTTTATTCAAAAAGTTTGTAATTAATTTTTAACCCAAAGCAACTAATTTGCGGGACTGCTAATTCATGGTCGTTCAGGAAAAAACAAAAACACCTTATTCAAGCGGTATTTATAATCAAATCGTTAATCCAAAAGAGTCTTTTGGATTTATGGCTTGGATTCCTGGTTACCCGCATATTGTTCTTCAAAAGCAAAAAAATAAAGGAATTGCACTCCTTTCTGGTTTTATAGCTTCTTTAGTTTGCTTGTTTTTTGTTTGGGTTCCAGCTTTTACCGGTCTTATTGCGAAATTATTTCTTAGTGCAAATCCCGAAAATCTTAAATACGTTACAAATTTACTTTCTTTCCCTCCCTCTTTCCAATGGGCTACTTCTTTAACTATTTTTTTTCTTATTGGTTTTCTAATTGCCGAAAACAATAGAGATTTAAATAGTAAATTTAGAAATGTCGAAGGTGACTTAAAACCCTCGACCTATGCTGCTTCTGTAAGTAGTGCTTATTTGGCCAATGTTTGTTTTCTTTTTACTATTATTTTTTATGGACTTTTCTTTCACTTTGTTCCCATCGAGAAAGAGCAAACAATCGAATTATTAATGAAAGATCCTTTCGTTGATAATCCACCGCAAAAGACTCCACCAAAGAAACCACCAAAAGATGCAAAGCACGTTGCAACTCAAAATGCAGTAAATTCTGGTCGCTTTGATAAAAAACTTCCTTTATCTCCTGGACAATCTGTTCCTAAGCCTCAGCCAAAGTCTTCGGCTCCAGCAAAATCTTCTGCTCCTACTCGTCCGTCACCATATCAGAGCAAATCTACTCCGCAGCCTAGTCCTCGTTTTTCTCCACCCAACCCTTTTGCTTCTCCGAAACCATCGACTTCAGAAAACAGCAATAAATCTATTCTTCCTGTCTTTAAGCCTAAATCTAGCAACGACAGAGCAATTTTAAGTTCAAACGATGACAATTCACCCGCTCCGGTTAAGCCTATTTCTCCGGGTAGTTCAAGCAGTACGGCAAGTTATAGTAGTTCAGCTGGAAAAGGTCCAGTCCTTCCCTCTAGTCCCGGAGGCTTTAGTAGTGGTGCTGGTCTTGGAAATGCTGGGCCAAACAATAATCCCAACGGGCCAGTAACAGTGGCAGCCCGCAAAGATGTTGATTACGGAGCTTTTATGCAAGAATTGCAAAGGCGCATTCAACAAGCTTGGAAGCCAGCTAATGCTGACAAAGAAGATAAGGTAATCATTTCTTTTGTACTTAAGAAAAATGGTTCTTTGGTGCCAAGCTCTTTAAAAACTGTTCAATCTTCTAATCCAGAAGCTGAAGCCGCTGCAAGGCAAGCTATATTTGATGCTTCGCCAGGATTTAGACCTCTTCCAGATGGTGCAGCAGATCAGGTTAGAATCGATTTTACCTTTACAAGAACCGGAACAAAGTTCTTAGGTGTCAAGAAGTATTAAATATTTTTGGAAAAACTCGAAAATGCTCTCTATGTTTTAGCTACTCCCATCGGTAATTTGGGGGATTTAACTTTTAGGGCCAAGGATCTTCTTGAAAAGACCGATTGCATCTTTTGTGAAGACACCCGAGTCAGCCTCAAGTTGCTCAATCACTTAGGAATACAAAAAAGGGTTTTGTCTTGCAACGCTCATAATGAGTGGAAAAAAGTTGATGAAATAAATCGTTTGCTTTTAGAGGGTGCTTCTGTAGCTTATCTAAGCGATGCAGGAACACCGGGGATTTCAGACCCGGGAAATCTTTTAGTTAGTGGTGTGCAAAAGGCAGGATTCAAGGTTATTCCCATTCCTGGCCCTTCTTCGATTGCAGCTATTCTTTCGGTTTGTGGATTCAATCTCTCTGATGGTTTTTATTTTGCCGGTTTTTTGCCCCGCACAGAGGGCAAGCTAAAGAAATTAATTTATAGTTTTCTGGTTGAACAAAACCTTCCAGTTGTGTCCTTTGAAGCACCTTATCGGATTAGAAAAACTTTGGATTTGATAACCAGCGTTTGTCCCGAGGCGGATATTTGTTTGGGGCGCGAATTAACCAAACTTTATGAGCAAATTCTCTATGGAAAAGTTGTCGAAATAAGTTCTCAAAAATGGCCAGAAAAAGGTGAATTTGTTTTTGTTTTGGATTTGGATAAAAAGATAGCTAAGCAGTCCAAAATAAAATTGGCGGAATAGAGTTTATTGAACTCATAAATTCAATACTTTCACATGATTCAGAACAATTAATCTCAAAAATAAATCTGCAAATAATATGAGATCGATATAGCAGTAGGAGATCAGTCATTAGAGCGCTTTCTTATTGCGTCCTTGAGAGTTTATAATCCCCCCTCGAACAAAGCCAATCCATGAAATAATCTATGGATTCTCGGCCCCAAGGGAATGAAGCCGGCCGAAAGCCTCTCGGCTCCCGTCAAGCATCCCGTGCTCACGCACAAATTAAAGGGTGCGCCTTCCTCTTTGTTCTCTAACTTTCAGTAATGGACCTGGGGGATTATCTTCCTAAAACTCTTTGTTGAACTTAAATTTAATAATAGTTCTTAGTTTTAAGTCTTAAGACTAAACCTAAATTTAAGCCAGACAAAATATAATTACTTTGTAGATTTTAATTATTACTTAATGGATTCCAACAATCCCTATTTAACTACCCGTGTAACGCTCACCCGAGAGCTAAACCGCCTTCGGCAAAACGTTTTTGTAATCGGAGAAGACTGTTGTCAAGCGCTTGCTTTTACCGTTTCTTCTTTTACAGTCTCTAGCCAAGTGATAGAAAACAAAGTTAATGAAATTTATACTAAGGTAAACCAATTTTCGGATTCTTTAGAAAATGATTGTTTAACAATTTTGTCTCTTCAGCAACCACTTTTGAGAGATTTAAGATTGGTGGTTGGAGTGTTAAGAATCTCTAACTATTTAACCCGGATAGCCGATTATTCGGCAAGATTAGTGAGACTCTCCGGGTTAATTGAAGACAAAAGCTTGGTACCCTCCGAACTGGTTACAATTTCCGAAAATTGCCAAATTATGCTTTCAGACGTTTTAAAAGCTTTTAATTCAGGTTCTATTTCACTGGCTCTAGAACTTGTCCGCAAAGACGAAGACATTAACTTACTTCATGATACTTCTTTTCAAAAGCTAATCCGCCGCATGAATAAAGAGTCGGCTGATCTAGTACAGTTAGACGCTAATTTGCTAACCTGTGCTCGTTATCTGGAGCGGATTGGCGATGTGATTGCCGCTATCGCAAAAGAAGTGTATTTTATTTATTCTGGCAAAAAGTACACCGATAAATCAGCTTAAAGATATAATCAAATATCTATTTTTCAAACAAAATTTAGTCTAAACAGATTTAAATTCCTTTAAAAGAAATGGCCGAAGAAGATTTTTATACATTACTGAATGTTACTCGCACGAGTTCAATTACCGAGATAAAACAAAGCTACAAAAAGCTTGCCCGACAATATCATCCAGACAACAAAGACACGGGCAACGAAGAGCTCTTTAAAAAGCTTAGTGAAGCTTATACTGTTCTAACCGATGAGCAAAAGCGTGCCTATTACGATCGGGTTGGACACGAGGCATTTACCAAAGGTGGTTCGGCTAGCTATGGCTCAGCCTATCAATCCAGCGAAATCTTTGATGATTTGCAAGGTGTCTTTGATAGTTTCTTTGGGCCAGGCTTTGGCGGTGGTGGCTTTGGTCGTCGCCAATCCAAAAACCGCAAAGAGAGAGGCTCCGATATTCAAGTTGTGCTTGAGCTTGACTTTATGGAAGCGGCTTTTGGTGGTACTAAAAAAGCGGTGGTAAATAAACTTACTAATTGTGCCGAATGCAACGGTATCGGTGCGGATCCGAGTGTTGGTACAAAAACTTGTACAACTTGCCAAGGCAATGGCGAAGTCAGAAAGGTTACTCAATCGTTTTTGGGTGTTATAACTCAAGTTAGTCCTTGTCCAACATGTAACGGCAGAGGCACGGTCAATCCTGTGCCTTGTAAAGCCTGTAAAGGCAATGGTCAACTACGAACTTCAGATGAACTTGAAGTTAAAGTCCCAAAGGGTGCAGAGCATGGCAGTCGTTTGGTTTGGTCTGGCAAAGGCAATGACGGCAAAAACGGTGGACCTGCTGGAGATCTGTATTTGCTGTTAAAAGTTAAGCCTCATCCAAAATTAAAAAGACAAGGACTAGACATTTTTGAAGAGTTGGACGTTACGGTTTGGCAGGCCATACTGGGAGATGAGCTTGAGTCTGAAACCATTCATGGTAAACAAAATGTTACTCTCAAAGCTGGAACCCAACCGAGTACGGTAATTAAACTGAACTCTCTAGGCATTCAAATGGATAATGGAAAGTCAGGAAATCATCATATTAAGATAAATGTTGTGGTTCCCAATAAAAAAGATATTCCAAAGAATCTCTTGGATTCAATCCAGCAAGAGATTGGTGCAGAAGATAAATCAGGCATGTCAGCTTTTGCAAATTTCTTTCGTCGCAGCAAGCCTGCGGGAGAGTAAAAAGAAAATCTCACACTCTTAACTTCTTGGCGGCCCTTCTCCAGATTCGGAGAGGGAAGGGATTAGTTTTATTGTAAAAGGTAATAATGAAGCAATCAAGCTGACCTTGCCCCGAAAAAGCGGACAGATTTAATCCAGAACACGTCAATAGTTTAAAGGAGTTAAATAAATGTCCAGGAAAACAGAATACAGCAAGGAATTTAAAGAAGAAGCAATTAGATTGTGCAAGGCAAAAGGCTCAA